>NZ_JADNQU010000004.1:0-123514 GCF_015594645.1 Streptococcus sp. HF-2466 | reverse complement strand
TCTTTCGCTTCTTTCGAAACCGTTGCTTTTAATTCAGTAGCACTGATTTTTTCAACCTTGACTTCTACTTCTCGAACAGTCTTATCATAAGTTACCCCAGTTTCTGTTCCTTCAACTTCTGAGATAGTATACTTATGCGTTCCTACTTGGTTTTCATCATAAGTCAATTCGTCAAAAGCAAAGTTTCCGTCCACATCATTAGTAACAGTTTGAACGACGCTGCCATCTGTCTTTTTCAGGGCAAAGTTATATTTGCCTGCTTCCAGTGTTTTACCTTCTAGCACTTTCTTACCAGCAATTTTTACTTTGGTTGCTGGTGCTGGTGTGTATTTGTTGGTGAAGACAAGATCTTTCGCTTCTTTCGAAACCGTTGCTTTTAATTCAGTAGCACTGATTTTTTCAACCTTGACTTCTACTTCTCGAACAGTCTTATCATAAGTTACCCCAGTTTCTGTTCCTTCAACTTCTGAGATAGTATACTTATGCGTTCCTACTTGGTTTTCATCATAAGTCAATTCGTCAAAAGCAAAGTTTCCGTCCACATCATTAGTAACAGTTTGAACGACGCTGCCATCTGTCTTTTTCAGGGCAAAGTTATATTTGCCTGCTTCCAGTGTTTTACCTTCTAGCACTTTCTTACCAGCAATTTTTACTTTGGTTGCTGGTGCTGGTGTGTATTTGTTAGTGAAGACAAGATCTTTCGCTTCTTTCGAAACCGTTGCTTTTAATTCAGTAGCACTGATTTTTTCAACCTTGACTTCTACTTCTCGAACAGTCTTATCATAAGTGATTCCTGCTTCAGATCCAGCAACTTCTGAGATGGTATACTTGTGAGTTCCCACTTGGCTCTCATCATATGAGATTGGTGAGAAGGTCACTGTTCCATCTGCAGCGTTTGTCACTGTTTCGACAACAGTTCCGTCTGCTTTCTTCAAGACAAAGCTGTATTTACCTGCTTCAAGAGTTTTACCTTCAAGAACTTTTTTCGCACCAAGAGTAACGGATGTGTCACCTGCTGGGGTGTAGACATTATTGAAGGTTGTGCTATTAGCTGTACCATCACTGCTGTATTCAACAGCCGCATGCAATTTACCTTGACCATCATCGGTTACAGTTACTTTAGCTGTGACGGTCTTAACATCGTAGGTGATACCATTCTCCGTTGTGCCAGCTTTTACTTCCTTGATGGTGTAAGTGTAAGTACCTGCTTCATCAAATGTCAACTCTGAGAATTTAACTTTTCCGTCAGCACCATTCTTCGCTTTTTCAACGTTACCAACTTGGTCTGTCAATGTAAATTCGAACATGTTAGCTTCGAGATTGCGATTGCTTAGTTTCTTATCTACTTCAAGAACAGCTTTGGCCTTTTCAGCCTTATAGGTGTTTTCGAAAGTTCTGTCGTTATTGTCATAGGTAACAGTTGCTTCAAGCGCTCCCTTACCGTTGTCAACAACTTTGATCGTTACTTCGATAGTCTTGTTAGAATAAGTGATTCCTTTATCAGTTGTCCCAGCATTCTTTTCAACGATGGTGTAATGATAAGTGTCAGCTTTATTGAATTCTAAATCTTCAAACTTAATGTTTCCAGTTGCATCATTTGTTGTTGTTTGAATTGGATCTGTACCATTTTTCTCAAACAAGGCAAATTCGAATTCCCCACCTTGAAGCTGAATTGGCTTATCAGTGTTCTTGTTGATGAATGATTTCGTCGCAGCAACAGGCACTTTGACCTTGGTAGCTTTGTACGTATTTGTGAATGTTTGAATTCCGGCATCTGTAATGGTGTTGATGGCACCAGAGATTGGTGGTACAAGATTAGAACCAGGTGCTGAAGTTGAAAAATCAGCTGCTGGAAGTGCTACTTGAGAAATTTCGAATTTCTCAACCCAAGCAACCAGTTGACCTCTTCCATTATCATAGACGTGTACAATTACAGGAACTGTTCTATTATCATAGGTGATACCATTTTCAGTTTCACCTGCTTTTGCTTCCACAATGGTGTACTGATAATGTCCTTCTTTTGTAAATTTAATAGGATTGAAGACTACGCGACCAGTTCCATCAGCATTAGTACCTTTATTCTTGATTCTTTGAACTTCTTTTCCATCATTATCTTTCAAGATAAATTCAAATTCTTCGTCTTGAAGCTCTGTTGGACGACCTTCCAATTTTTTCTTAGCTTCAATTACAGCCTCAGCTGGTGAAGCGCTATAGGTATTTTTGATAGTAAGAGGGTCTATTTGGCTAGGAGTATAACCATCCACTTTAGTGATCAGTTCACCTTTGTCATCAACTTCTTTCACGCTATAGGTGTACTTCTTAGCGTTTTGATCTGTAGCCGGAAGACCTGTCCATTTAACCGTACCATCTGTTGTAGGAACTTTTTTAAGTTCAGCATTAGGTGCTGCTTCTTCAGTTCCACCTTCTAGTGTGCGGTAAAGTTTGAAGTAGGTAGTTGGGCGAACACGTTCCTGACCGCCAACCCAGACTTTCTTAGCCGTCACGTTTATCTTTGGAACTTCATAAGTATTGGTAACTTGAGTCTTGTCTGCATTGTAAGATACGACATAGTTATTCTCTCCAACTTTGACTTTCTCTCCCTCTTTCAAAGGAAGGTCAGTCTGGTCTTGAAGCTCGCGAACAGAGTAAACCAACTCTGTCTTTCCATCTACATCATACTTAGGTAGTTGTTTCTCCCATTTGTAAGTGTAGACGCCGTTCGACTCTGTTACTTTAGGAGTATAGTTCCCTGTAACACGTTGGGCCTTATCGATAGACTCCCCTTTTTTGCGAACATACAAGCCGAGTTTTACTTGTTTGTAGTCAGTTTTCTTTCCATCTACCCAAGTCTTGGTTGCCTCAAAATCAACCGTTTCACGTTTGTTGGGGATGTTGAGAGGAACACCTTGTCCACCTTTCAGCTCTACTTCAAATTCTTGACTATTTACCTGATAGCCTGATTTAGGAGTTTTTTCTTTAACAATATACTTACCATCACTGAGAGCCTTTGAAAGAGCAATTCCATCCGCATCTGTTGTAACGGTATCAACCAAATTATTAGTGGTTTTCTCACGGATTTCAAAGACAACGCCTGCCAACTTAACAGTTGCATCCGCTTCATCGAATTTAGTGATTTTAATCTTACCAGCAATATCAGCTGTGACCGATGCACCTGCAGCCTTAACCGTTTTCAGCGTTACAACACTCTCTTTACTTGTATTAATCTTATCACCCCATTTTTTCCACGTTAACTGGGGCTCATTATCAATCAAAAATTGTGCTGAATTCTTAATCTCAGAGGTATCAGCTGGTGAAGTTGTCGCATATTCAAGAAAGAAACTCTTCTTTCCCATATTAGTTGGCATCAGCAATTTAAAACTACGCTTACCATTTGTCAGTGTAAGCAAAGCCGTATTATCAGAGTCCTTTTTATATTCTTCAGGATCAGTCGTTACTTTATAGGGTTTAATTTTCCGTTTAAGATTAGCAAAATTCGTATTTGTTGTATCAAACTCCGCTTCATTTAGTGCAAAACTACCATCTATATAAGAAGCAAATGCCCCTAAACTAATATCATCGGTTATTTCAATGGTTTTATTCTTTAAATCCTGTTGAGATCGGTTAATCCTTACATAATAACCTGCTTTTGCAAGACTTCCGTGATTCCAGCCACCTTTGTAAATGACCTCTCCTTCAACAAGAGCCTGTTGCGTTTTCAAAGTCTTGAATGTAATTATTTGCGTTTTACCTCCCGGCAAAACGTAGGTAACTATCTTATCTTCTTTTGTGACTGTCTCTTTTGCACTAGCAAAGAAATCCCCACGAATATTCTGTTTATCCTTAACCTTGTCATTGAAAGTAAAGAGCAACTGGTGTTTCTTGCTATCTACCTGTACAGTCCCCATCTTTGTATTTGAATTTTTATCGATGAGATCTAGGGTCTGATCTTGTAAATCCAAATTAGTTGGAGCTTTTACTATAAAGTAATCCCCCGGCTTAATATCATTTACCTCTACATTAGGAAATGAGAAGTCGCCCGAGTACTTTAATGCAACTGTAGTATCATTTTCACTATGATAACCCGTTGACTCATCTCCAGTAGAGGCAATGGTGATTTTCAAATTCTCGAATTTAGCCTTATCGGTAACATCAGCAGCAGAAACCCGCTGGACGTTCCAAAATCCTAAAACAGTAAAAATCGTTAGTAAAGATAAAAAGAAGCCTATCCATCTCTTTGCCTTCATTACAAATTTCTCCTTCTTCTAATTTTTTTATAAGCTTAGAGCATAAATATCAATATTATACTACAATTACTATTATACCTCAAATAAATAGAAAGTCCATATATTCGTAAGTGTTTTTTTGACACAATGTAAACTTCAGTTTTCTAAAATAGGTTCCCTAATCCCAGAACTCTTAGTATTTTATTAAAACGAAAGGCTCTGGACAATGAGGAATCTATCACATATTCCAAATTTAGAAAAAGCCTCATACGAATCACCATTAAAAGCAACAAAGCTTTGGAAAGATTCATATGAGACTTCTTATAAATACCACAAAACAGGGAAAAGCAGGAATCCTATCTCATGTTATTTTATATGTTTGTTTTTTTATTCTTAGTTTTGACCAAGTGCAGCAGCCATTGTAGCAGCTACTTCTGATTCAAAATCATTGGCAGCTTTTTCAATACCGTCACCTACTTCAAAACGAGTGAAGCTTGCAATTGTCACACCTTGGCTTTCAAGAAATGCTTCAACAGTCTTGCTGTCGTCCATGATATAGACTTGCGCAAGTAATGTGTAAGCTTGGTCAACTTTGGTATTGTCCAGCATGAAGCGATCCATTTTACCAGGAATAATTTTATCCCAGATTTTTTCTGGTTTACCTTCAGCTGCAAGACCAGCTTTGATGTCTTCTTCAGCTTGTGCAATCACTTCATCCGTCAATTGAAGTTTAGAACCAAATTTATAGTGTGGAAGCGCTGGTTTACCAACCATTGCACGACTTTCGTTATCTTGATCAATTTTGTGGTTCATTTGAGCCAATTCATCATGGATAAATTCTTCGCTCAATTCTTTGTATGAAAGAACAGAAGGTTTCATAGCGGCAACATGCATTGCCACGTGTTTTGCAAGATCTTCGTCACTGCCTGAAAGAACTGTGATAACACCGATACGTCCACCATTGTGTTGGTAAGCTCCAAATACTTGATCATCTGCTTTTTCAACAACTGCAAAACGACGGAATGAGATTTTTTCTCCGATGGTAGCAGTTGCACTAACATAAGCAGCTTCAAGTGTTTCACCTGAAGGCATTGTCAAAGCAAGTGCTTCTTCATTGTTTGCTGGTTTGCCTTCTGCGATTACTTTAGCTGTTTCGTTTACCAATTCAACGAATTGAGCATTTTTTGCTACAAAGTCTGTTTCTGAGTTCACTTCAACGATAGCGGCAACATTGCCGTTTACATAGACACCCGTCAATCCTTCAGCAGCAACACGGTCTGCTTTTTTAGCAGCTTTTGCCATACCTTTTTCACGAAGCAATTCAATTGCTTTTTCGATATCGCCATCTACTTCTACAAGTGCTTTTTTAGCGTCCATGACACCAGCACCAGATTTTTCGCGCAATTCTTTTACAAGCTTAGCTGTAATTTCTGCCATTTTGATCCTCCAATTAAGATATTACGGTTTTATTTAATAAAAAGGGGAGGGCTAGGCCCCGCCCTATAGGTTCGTTACTTGATTATTCGTTTGAGCCTTCAACAACTTCAACGATTTCTTCAATAGAATCTGCTTGTGTATCAGTTGCAGCTAATTCTGCTTCTACTGATTCAACGTTATCTTCACCTTGACGGCCTTCGATAATTGCATCAGCCATTTTCGCAGTGATTAACTTAACAGCACGAATAGCATCGTCGTTAGCTGGAATGATGACATCAATGTCATCTGGATCTGTATTTGTATCCACCATCGCTACAACTGGAATACCTAATTTCTTAGCTTCTTTAACAGCGATTTGTTCTTTATGTGGATCCACAACATACATCACATCTGGAATACGTGGCATTTCTTCGATACCACCCAAGAATTTTTCAAGACGAGCGCGTTGTTTGTTAAGAAGAGCGACTTCTTTTTTAGGAAGAACATCAAAAATTCCGTCTTCTTCCATACGTTTGATTTCTTTCAAACGAGCAACACGTTTTTGAATCGTTTCCCAGTTTGTAAGTGTTCCACCCAACCAACGGTGGTTGATGTAGTATTGACCAGCACGTTCTGCTTCTTCTTTTACAGCATCAGCAGCTTGTTTTTTCGTACCAACAAACAAGATAACTGCATCGTTAGCAGCCGCATCACGCATAAAGTCGTATGCTTGATCTGCAAATTTTACAGTTTGTTGCAAGTCGATAACGTGGATACCGTTACGTTCTGTGAAGATATACTTCGCCATCTTAGGGTTCCAGCGACGAGTTTGGTGACCAAAGTGTACACCAGCCTCAAGAAGTTGTTTCATTGAAATTACTGCCATGAGTAATGTCTCCTTTTTTGTTTTTTCCTCTCCCAGATTTCAACTCGCAAAACCACCCGTAGGCAACGGCTTCACAATTCATCTGAAATGAGTATTTGCCGATTACACGACATCTACTATCATATCAAAATTTCTTCCATTTTACAAGAGGGTTTCTGCTTTTTCATGCCAAATGCACGAAGAAAATCATTCGAAATTTATAACCTTTTAAAAGGGAAAGTCCTGACTTATCTTAATCGCTATAGTCCTTTAAGTAGGCTCTTAATTCTCGAATCATGGCTTTGCGGCCTTTGAACCGTTCGTCGGCTAGTAAGCGCTCGTACTGCTCCTGTTTCTCTGGGCTCAGTTGAGCTTGATAGCTCTTTAGCTGGTCTCGGAGAATCACCAATTCATCCAGATATAGTTCTTTTAGGCTGAGCTTGTGACCAATCTCGCTCACTTCTTCATAAGCTTGACGATCAAGTTTGCGTTTTTGACTTTCCTGTTTACGGAGGATGTCTAGGATATGATTGCGGAACTTGGTCTTATAGTAAACATAGAGTTGATGATCTTCTTCTACTAGCTGCGGATAGCGACTCACCAACTGATAGAGTACCAACATCCCCTCTTGGTTCCAATCGCTTAATTCCCACAGGTGGACATAATATTCCCTCCGACACTTCAGCACAATTCCTCTCACCTTGGCATATAACTCCTTGAACTCCATTTCCTTCTCCTTCCTTTTTCTTACCTTTTAAGGATAGCAAACTTGAAGCTTTTAGGAGGGCTGGGTAGCTGTTCTACTCTTTTCGGTTTCTATTTCGCGCTTCTTAATACACCTATCTATCTCTTCAGGTACTTTTACATTCTTTTCAGCGGATAAAGTTAAAATTAACAGATGTCTGTTTGGGAGTTTTCATGATAAATTCAGTATTATAATTCTATAAATTCTGTAGTGAAGCACCGATTATGAAATTCTAAAAAACGCCTGCTTACGAAATTGTTTTTTTGTAAAAGCAATTTCGTAAACAAGCGTCTACGTTTCTTATCATAAGATGAGTGTTCCCGCTAGGAAAAATCCTAGCGGTAGACCAGAGCTAGACTAAGAGTAATATTACTCCATCATCATAACACTCAACAAAATTGATAAAAATTATACTAATTCAATGATTGCCATTGGAGCAGCATCACCACGACGTGGTTCAGTTTTAAGGATACGAGTATATCCACCGTTACGTTCTGCATAACGAGGAGCTAAATCAGAGAATAATTTTTGAAGAGCAGTAGTTGAAGTATACTTTTCTGTTTCTTCATCATAGTTTTCTGATGCAATTTCGTTACGAACAAAAGCTGCTGCTTGACGACGAGCATGCAAATCACCACGTTTACCCAAAGTAATCATTTTTTCAACTGTTTTACGGATTTCTTTAGCACGAGCTTCTGTTGTCACGATTGATTCGTTGATAATCAAGTCAGTGGTCAAGTCGCGAAGCATTGCTTTACGTTGTGAGCTAGTGCGTCCTAGTTTACGGTAAGCCATGTTTTCCTCCTTTATTTATCGTTTTTTAAT
Source organism: Streptococcus sp. HF-2466 (assembly GCF_015594645.1). Lineage (NCBI taxonomy): Bacteria > Bacillati > Bacillota > Bacilli > Lactobacillales > Streptococcaceae > Streptococcus > Streptococcus sp. HF-2466. The sequence goes on along the minus strand of NZ_JADNQU010000004.1, from coordinate 115,440 downwards.
CCAAGACCAAGATCAGCAAGTTTTACTTTCACTTCTTCAAGACTCTTACGTCCTAGATTTCTTACTTTCATCATTTCAGGTTCGGTTTTTTCTGTCAAATCAAATACAGTATTGATACCAGCACGTTTCAAACAGTTGTACGAACGAACTGACAAATCTAATTCTTCAATTGTACGATCCAACACACGATCATCTGAAACTTTTTCTGTTTCTTTCATCACATCAGTAGATTTTGCTACTTCAGTTAAGTTAGTAAACAGGTCTAAATGTTCCGTTAAAATGCGCGCAGAAAGCCCTAGGGCATCTTCTGGAATAATCGTCCCATCTGTCATGATTTCAAGAGTTAATTTATCAAAACCATCATTGCTACCAACGCGAGCTGGTTCAACTTGATAATTAACTTTTTTCACCGGCGTATAGATTGAATCTACCGCAAGCGTCCCTACTGGTGCATCATCTTTTTTGTTTTCATCAGCCGGTACATAACCACGACCTGTATTTACGGTCATAATAGCTTTTAAGCTAGCACCTTCACCAATTGTAAAGAGATAATGATCAGGATTTACAATTTCAATATCACTATCCGTCAAAATATCACCGGCAGTGATTTCTGCAGGACCTTCAACATCCAGTTCAATTGTCTTTTCGTCTTCGACGTAAGATTTTACAGCAATCCCTTTGACGTTCAGAATGATTTGCATGACGTCTTCACGGACACCTGGAACTGTATCAAACTCGTGTAGAACACCTTCGATATTGATAGATGTCACAGCAGCACCTGGTAGAGATGCAAGAAGTACACGGCGAAGTGAGTTCCCAAGCGTTGTACCATAACCACGTTCTAGTGGTTCTACTACAAATATGCCATAGTCTTTATTTTCATCAATTTTTGTTATATTTGGTTTTTCAAACTCAATCATTTAGTTACTCCCTCTTAAACGAAAAGCAGTGTAATGGTTTATGATTATACACGGCGACGTTTTGGAGGACGAGCACCATTGTGTGGCACAGGAGTCACATCACGAATAGCTGTTACTTCAAGACCAGCGGCAGCAAGAGCACGAATAGCTGACTCACGACCAGAACCTGGACCTTTAACAGTAACTTCAACTGATTTAAGACCGTGTTCTTGTGCAGACTTTGCAGCAGCTTCAGATGCCATTTGGGCAGCAAATGGTGTAGATTTACGAGAACCTTTAAATCCAAGAGCTCCGGCAGATGACCAAGCAATTGCGTTACCATGCACATCAGTAATCATAACAATAGTGTTGTTAAATGTAGCGTGAATATGAGCAATACCAGATTCGATATTTTTCTTCACACGACGTTTACGTGTTGGTTTAGCCAAGACTTTTTACCTCCTTATATTATTTTTTCTTACCAGCAATCGCAACTGCTTTACCTTTACGAGTGCGAGCGTTGTTCTTAGTGTTTTGTCCACGTACAGGAAGTCCACGACGATGACGGATTCCACGATATGAACCAATTTCCATCAAACGTTTGATGTTTAAGTTTACTTCACGACGAAGGTCACCTTCAACTTTGATAGCATCCACTTCACGACGGATAGCGTCTTCTTGATCAGATGTTAAATCTTTCACACGAATATCCTCTGAAACTCCAGCAGCTGCTAAAATTTTCTTAGATGTTGGAAGACCAATACCGTATACATAAGTCAGTGAAACAACTACACGTTTGTCATTTGGAATATCAACTCCAGCAATACGAGCCATTTTTTCTCCTTTCTATTATCCTTGACGTTGTTTGTGTTTTGGATTTGCTGGGCAAATCACCATAACACGACCATTACGACGAATAACTTTGCAGTATTCGCAAATTGGTTTGACCGATGGTCTTACTTTCATTTCTTATCCCTCCAAGTATTTCGATTATTTAAAGCGGTAAGTGATCCGTCCACGTGTCAAATCATAAGGACTCATCTCGACAGTAACACGGTCTCCCGCTAAAATACGAATATAGTTTTTACGAATTTTACCAGAAACTGTTGCTAAAATCTGATGTCCATTTTCAAGTTCAACCGTAAACATTGCATTCGGCATTGTATCAACTACTTTGCCTTCAACTTCAATCACATCGTCTTTTGCCACGCAAAAGCACCCCCTAAATTTCGATTCATTCCTCTGAGCACAGAGGTAACAATTATAAGTCAGACTAATTCATTGTATCACTACTTGTCAAATATTGCAAGTGTAAAAAACGCTTTTATTTTAACTTCAACAAGATTTTTTCAATATCTTTAAATACATCATCAATCTCTTGATTTCCTTGAATATCATAAACCAAGCTTTGAGAACGATAGTGCTCAATAATTGGTGCTCCTTGAGCAATATTGACATCCAAACGACGTTTCACAGTTTCTGGCTTGTCATCCTCACGTTGATAATAATCCTCTTCATTATAATCTGCTGGTGGATTGAAGACTTTATGGAAGGTTTCTCCCGTTTTTTTGTGAATAATCCGTCCGCTCAAGCGCTCTAGCAAGCTGTTAGGATCCACTTCGATATTAACAACCCCGTCTAAAGTAAGCCCAAGTTCAGCAAGTATCTGATCCAGTGCATGAGCTTGATCAATGGTGCGTGGGTAGCCATCTAATAAAAAGCCTTTTTCTTTAATATCATCTTGTGCTAAACGTTCTTTGACAATTCCATTAGTCACTTCATCTGGCACTAATTCACCTTTGTCAATATATGATTTTGCAAGTACCCCCATTTCAGTTTGGTTTGCCATAGCTGCACGGAACATATCCCCTGTTGAGATATGCGCAACACCAAATTCCTCAACGATTTTGGCTGCTTGAGTACCCTTGCCTGCACCTGGCAAGCCCATAATCAAAAGATTCATGATCCTTCTCCTTTTTTGTTTTTAAATAAATCTATTACAAATTCTTAATAAACTTGTTTAAAAACAAAATAGAAAGAGTGGGACAGACTTCAGAAAATCTATGATTTTCGATTTGCTCTCCCACCCCGCAACATAATTCAGGATGAAAACAAAAACTCATTTTCATCATCAACCACTGCGTTCGTACTTTAACGCAAATTGCTTTTGAAAGTATAGAATATCTTTCTTTACTCTGTTTCTATTCTGTTGTATTCATAAAGCCAGTATATTTTCTCTTCAGAAGGTAACCTTCAAGCTGTTTCATTCCTTCAATACCAGTTGCAATAATAATCAGCAAACTAGTACCACCCAAAGCAACAGCATCTGTCAATCCAAACAAATCTTTTGCTAAAATCGGTAAAATCGAAATAAAGCCTAAGAAAAGTGAACCAACTGTTGCCAAGCGACGAAGCAGCTTGGACATGTATTCTTCTGTACCTTTACCCGGACGGACACCATGAATATAGGCACCGCTCTTTTGCAAATTTTCCGCAGTTTTCTCTGGATTGATTTGTACAAATGTATAGAAAAATGTAAACAAAATAATCAAGAGTGCGTACATCACAATTCCGCTTGCGGTTGTTGTTGCAAACAAGGACTGGGCCACTCGAACCCACTGTGCATTATGACCTGTAGCTGTCAAGAATTGGAAAATAGCTGCGGGTGCGGCAGTAATTGAACTTGCAAAGATAACAGGAATAACACCTGCTGGGTTGACTTTCAAAGGAAGGTAAGAGCTAGAAGGTGCCCCTTGAGCTATCTTGGTATACTGGATTGGAATTTTATATTCTGCTTGTTGAACGAAGGTTGTAAAGTAAACAATGAGTAAAACAGCTATAATCAAAATAGTCACAAAAATGATAGATGAAGTAATACGGCTGCTTGGTACATTGACAAAGTAGTCTACATATATACTCTTAATCATTCCTGGAATTGCTGCTACGATACCTGCAAAGATAATCATAGAAACACCATTACCATAGCCTTTATCTGTGATTTGTTCCCCTAACCAAGTCACAATCATAGAACCTGTTGTCAAAAGGAAACCAATCAGCAAATAAGTTTGCCAGTTAGGCGTTGCCACCAACTTAGCACTAGACAAGGTATGGAAACCTGCTGTAATACCGATAGATTGAACAAAAGCCAAGACTAAGGCAATATAGCGCGTTGCTTGATTTAACTTTCTTCGTCCAACTTCACCTTGCTTGCCCCATTCTACAAACTTAGGTAAAATATCCATTTGTAGCAATTGAACAACAATAGAGGCGGTAATATACGGACTAACTCCCAATGCAAATACTGAGAAATTTCGCAAAGCATTACCTGACACAAGGCTGAGCATGTTTAGAAATGAAAGCCCGTTAAGAGCTTCCAAGCTTTTTGCATTAACACCTGGAACAGTAATCGTCGTACCAATTCGAAATACTAATACAATAAAAATTGTAAAGAGAATTTTTGAACGAACCTGTTTGATTTTTAATGCATCTTTTAATAGTTTAAAAAACATAGGTCACCTCGCTTAGATGACTTCCACTGAACCACCTTTAGCAGTGATAGCTTCTTCGGCTGATTTAGAGAATTTAGCTGCTTTCACAGTCAATTTCTTTGTCAATTCGCCGTTACCAAGAATCTTAACACCAGATTTTTCAGCTTTTACAATCCCTGCTTCGATAAGGACAACTGGAGTTACTTCTGCCCCGTCTTCAAAAACATTCAATTGATCAAGATTTACAATTGCATATTCTTTACGATTGATGTTCAAGAAACCACGTTTTGGCATGCGACGGAACAATGGTGTTTGTCCACCTTCAAAACCAAGACGAACTTTACCACCACTACGAGCTTTTTGACCTTTTTGACCACGTCCAGCTGTTTTACCATTACCAGATGAAGTACCACGACCAACACGGTTACGGACTTTACGAGAACCTGTAGCAGGTTGTAATTCATGAAGTTTCATTATATTTTTTCTCCTCTTTTGTAAAATGCTAGCGCTTATACTGAGAAAAAGGTGTCCTCAGGATAAACTCGCCTATACATATATTTAGTTTAAGGGGCTGAGAAAATCCTCTCATCCCCTAGTTTATTTCAATTTAAAGTTTTGTTAGCAAAATGATTACTTACTTAACTTCTTCAACAGTTACCAAGTGTGATACTGCTGTAATCATACCACGAACAGCAGCATTATCTTTTTTGATAACTGAGCTATTTAATTTGCCAAGTCCAAGTGCTACAACAGTTTTACGTTGTGACGGAATGCGTCCGATTGGAGACTTTGTCAAAGTAATTTTAATTTGAGCCATGTGAATCTCCTTTCTTATGCTAAGTCAGAAACTGAAATACCACGAAGGGCAGCAACTTCTTCAGCGCGTTTTAATTGTTTCAAACCTTCAATAGTTGCACGAACGATGTTGATTGGAGTGTTAGAACCAAGTGATTTAGATGTTACATCTGCTACACCTGCCAATTCAATGACGGCACGAACAGCACCACCAGCAGCTACTCCAGCACCTTCTACAGCTGGTTTCAACAAGACACGAGCTCCACCAAATTCAGATGTTACTTCGTGAGGAATTGTTGTGCCAACCATTGGTACCTCAATTAGGTTTTTCTTTGCATCTTCAACGGCTTTGCGAATTGCTTCTGGTACTTCTTGAGCTTTACCAGTACCAAAGCCAACACGACCATTACGGTCACCAACAACTACAAGAGCTGCAAAACGAAGACGACGTCCACCTTTAACAACTTTTGTAACACGGTTAATCGCAACTACGCGTTCTTCAAGTTCAACTGCATTGTCTTTAAATGCCATTTTTTAGTGTCCTCCCTATTAGAATTTCAATCCGTTTTCACGAGCTGCATCAGCCAAAGCTTTTACACGTCCGTGATATAGATATCCACCGCGGTCAAACACCACTTCAGTAATACCTTTAGCAACTGCACGTTCAGCAACAAGTTTGCCGACAACAACGGCTTGTTCAGTTTTTGTTCCTTTTGAAACTTCTTTGTCAAGAGTTGAAGCGCTTGCGAGCGTTACACCCGCTACGTCATCAATTACTTGAGCGTAGATGCCTGTATTAGAACGGAATACGTTCAAACGTGGGCGATCAGCAGTTCCAGAGAGTTTTCCGCGAACGCGACGGTGGCGTTTTTGGCGGACTTTATTTTTATCTGGTTTCGAAATCACAATTTTCACCTCTTAATTTTATTGCGTGCCTAAGCACAAAGTTGGAAATAAATATTTTGGTTAAAAAACAACCTTATAATATTATTTACCAGTTTTACCTTCTTTACGGCGGACGAATTCACCAACGTAGCGGATACCTTTCCCTTTATATGGTTCAGGAGCACGCAAGCTACGGATATAAGCAGCAGTTTGTCCAACTACTTCTTTTGAGATTCCGTTCACAACAATAGTCGTTGGATTTGGAAGTTCAAAAGTAATACCTTTAGGAGCTTCCACTTCATCTGGATGAGATTTACCAACTGAAAGTACCAATTTTTTTCCTTGAAGTTGAGCACGGTATCCAACCCCACGCATTTCAAGTTCTTTCTTGAATCCTTCTGATACACCATGAACCATGTTGTTCAAAAGAGCACGAGTTGTTCCGTGGATTGTTTTCATTTCTTTTGTATCGTTTGGACGGTGAAGAGTTACTTCAGTTCCTTCCACACGAATATCAATATCTTTAGAGAACGTACGAGTGAGTTCTCCTTTAGGTCCTTTTACAGTTACGACATTGTCTTTGTTTGTCAATTCGACACCAGCAGGCAATACGATAACTTTATTACCAATACGTGACATGTTATTTTTTCTCCTGTTAAATTGTCAAGTCGTCCGAGGACGGCCAGTTTTCACGGGGGAACTATCATAGCAGTTTGTATGATAGTTCTAACGTTTTATTCAAATATATCATTCAAATCAGTTTTGCTAATCTGAACACGAGCTACGGCCTGTGTGAAAAAGATAAATCTATCTTGAATGCGGGCATTCATCGCTAGATTTTCTATTTTCACTTTGTCCGTCACGCTCTTTGTATCATGCAATTACCAAACGTAGGCGATTACTTCCCCACCAACATTCTTTTGACGTGCTTCTTTGTCAGTCAACAAGCCTTCAGATGTTGAGATAATCGCAATTCCAAGTCCATTCAAGACTTTTGGAAGATCTTCACATTTTTTGTAAACACGAAGTCCTGGTGTTGAAACACGTTTCAAACCAGTGATAACTTTTTCACCGTTTTGACCGTATTTAAGGAATACACGAATAACACCTTGTTTGTCATCTTCAATGTACTCGACGTTCTTCACAAAACCTTCGCGTTTAAGGATTTCAGCAATCCCTTTTTTGATATTTGATGCAGGTACTTCTAGCACTTCATGTTTTGCTTGATTCGCATTACGAATACGTGTCAAAAAGTCTGCAATTGGGTCAGTCATAACCATTTTGTTTTTCTCCTCTTACTAGTAGTTTGATAATTCACTTGCTAGTTAATGATTGAGCTAGGCTCAGAATATTATTTTATTTATAAATTTCATTTTCTAAGTGAGCCTAGGCATTCGCTCGCAAGCATAACTTGGGTTAGGCAAGAGCGAATAACGACGACTCACGGCGAAAATGGAAGCTATAATTACCAAGAAGCTTTGGTAACGCCTGGAATTTGTCCTTTGTATGCTAACTCGCGGAAGCAAACACGGCAAAGTTTAAACTTGCGGTAAACTGAATGTGGACGACCACAACGTTCGCAACGAGTGTAAGCCTGCGTAGAGAACTTCGCAGGGCGTTTGTTCTTAGCAATCATTGATTTTTTAGCCAATTTATTTACCTCCTAGATTATTTTGCAAAAGGCATTCCAAGGCCTGTAAGCAATTCACGTGATTCTTCATCCGTGTTAGCAGTTGTTACAATAACAATGTCAAGACCACGAGTCTTGTCAACATCATCAAAGTTGATTTCTGGGAAAATCAATTGTTCTTTCACACCAAGTGTGTAGTTTCCGCGTCCATCAAATGATTTTGTTGGAACACCGTGGAAGTCACGGACACGTGGAAGTGATACAGTAACCAATTTATCCAAGAATTCATACATGCGTTCGCCGCGAAGAGTTACCTTAGCACCAATCGCTACACCTTCACGAAGACGGAAGCCGGCGATAGATTTTTTAGCTTTAGTGATAAGTGGTTTTTGACCTGAGATAAGAGCAAGCTCTTCAGCAGCTTTTTCAAGATTTTTAGCATTTGATACAGCATCTCCAACACCCATGTTCAAAACGATTTTATCCACTTTTGGCACAGCCATAACAGATGAGTAGTTAAACTTTTCAGTCAAAGCAGGAACTACTTCATTAAGATATTTTTCTTTTAAACGATTAGCCATTATACTTCTCCTTTCCTTCGTGATTAGTCAAGCACTTCGCCTGATTTTTTATTGTAACGAACTTTTTTGCCGTCTACAAACTTGTAGCCAACACGTCCTGCAACACCATTTTTGTCCAACACTTGAACATTAGACACATGGATTGGTGCTTCTTTTTCCACGATAGCACCTTGAGGATTTTCGTTATTCGGTTTTTGGTGTTTCTTGATGATGTTCACACCTTCAACAACAACTTTATTTACTTTTGGAAGTGCGGCAACGACTTTGGCTTCAACACCTTTGTCTTTACCAGCAATCACGCGAACTTTGTCGCCAGTTTTTACAAACATTGGTTTCTCCTTTGATTTCTTACGCCCTGACGGGCACCCTATCTATCAAAGATAGGGGACTTAGTTTGTTTTTGATTAAAGTACTTCTGGAGCAAGTGAGACGATCTTCATGAATCCACCTTCACGCAATTCGCGTGCAACTGGACCAAAGATACGTGTCCCGCGAGGTGTTTTATCATCACGGATAATCACTGCAGCATTTTCGTCAAATTTAATGTATGAACCATCTTTGCGACGAGCACCTGATTTAGTACGAACGATAACCGCTTTTACAACGTCACCTTTTTTAACCGCACCACCAGGAGTAGCTTGTTTTACAGATGCAACGATGACATCGCCAATGCCAGCGAATTTACGCTTTGAACCACCAAGAACTTTGATTGTCAAGATTTCGCGGGCACCGCTGTTGTCAGCAACTTTCAAACGAGTTTCTGTTTGAATCATTTAAGTTTTCTCCTTTCTGGTTTGATTAGATGATAACTGCTTCTTCTACAACTTCTACAAGACGGAAGCGTTTTGTAGCTGAAAGTGGACGAGTTTCCATGATACGAACAATATCGCCTTCCTTAGCGATGTTATTTTCATCATGCGCTTTGTATTTTTTAGAGTAGTTAATACGCTTACCATAGACTGGGTGGTTACGTTTTGTTTCAACTACAACTGTGATTGTTTTATCCATCTTGTCAGAAACGACGCGTCCAACAAGCGTTTTACGTTGATTACGTTCCATTTTAGAATTTCTCCTTTCCCAAGTCTATTATTTCATTTCTGATTGAACAGTTTTGATACGAGCGATTTGCTTTTTCACTTCTTTCAAGCGTGCGGTTTGTTCTAATTGACCTGTTGCTGCTTGGAAACGAAGATCAAACAATTCTTTCTTCAATTCTCTTTCACGCTTCGCGAGTTCTTCTTGAGAAAGACCACGAAGTTCTTTAACAAATTCTTTTACTTCATTAAGTTTCATGTCTTCTCCTTATTCTGCTTCACGTTTCACGAATTTTGTTTTAACTGGTAATTTGTGGCTTGCAAGACGAAGCGCTTCGCGAGCAACTTCCTCAGGCACACCAGCGATTTCAAACATCACTTTACCACGTTTAACTGGTGCAACCCAACCTTCTGGAGCACCTTTCCCAGATCCCATACGAACCCCGATAGCTTTGGCAGTGTATGATTTGTGTGGGAAGATTTTAATCCAAACTTTACCACCACGTTTCATGTAACGCGTCATAGCGATACGGGCAGCTTCGATTTGGCGGTTTGTGATCCAATGGCTAGTAGTTGCTTGAAGACCATATTCTCCAAATGCCACTTCCTTACCACCTTTAGCTTCACCGCGCATTTTACCACGAAATTCGCGACGGTGTTTAACACGTTTAGGTACTAACATTGGTTATTTACCTCCTTTAGTGTTTTTACGAGCTGGAAGAACTTCTCCGCGGTAAATCCAGACTTTAACACCAAGTTTACCGTAAGTAGTATCTGCTTCTTCCCAAGCGTAATCAATATCTGCACGAAGCGTATGAAGCGGAACAGTTCCTTCAGAATACCCTTCACTACGAGCGATATCAGCACCGTTCAAGCGGCCAGATACTTGAGTTTTAATTCCTTTAGCTCCCGCACGCATGGTACGTTGGATTGCTTGTTTTTGAGCACGACGGAAAGCAACACGTTGTTCTAATTGGCGAGCAATTCCTTCACCAACAAGATGAGCATCCAAATCTGGTGATTTGATTTCAATGATGTTAATGTGGACTTGTTTACCAGTCAATTTGTTAAGTTTTGCACGAAGTGCATCAACGTTTGCTCCACCTTTACCGATAACCATACCTGGTTTAGCAGTGTGAAGAGAAACGTTTACTTTATTTACTGCGCGTTCGATTTCAATAGTTGAAACAGCTGCGTCAGCTAATTCTTTTTGAACGAATTTACGGATTGCAAGATCTTCATGAAGGTAATCCGCGTATTCTTTTTCAGCATACCATTTGGCATCCCAGTCACGGATGATACCGACACGCATACCTATTGGATGTACTTTTTGACCCACGATTTTACCTCCTTATTTTTCTGCAACGACCACTGTGATGTGGCTAGTGCGTTTGTTGATTGGTGAAGCTGAACCTTTTGCGCGTGGACGGAAACGTTTCATTGTTGGCCCTTCGTTTGCGTAAGCTTCAGATACTACCAAGTTTGCTTTTTCCAAACCAAAGTTGTTTTCTGCATTAGCGATTGCTGAGTTCAACACTTTTTCGATAATGCCAGCAGCTTTGTTTGGTGTGAATTTCAAGATTGCGATTGCGTCAGCGACGTCTTTCCCGCGGATATTGTCAAGAACTAGACGAGATTTACGAGGTGAAACGCGCACTGTACGAGCCATTGCTTTAGCTGAAGTAATTTCTGCCATGTTTTTCTCCTCTCTTATCTACGTGTTTTCTTGTCGTCAGCAGCGTGACCTTTGTAAGTACGAGTTGGTGCAAATTCACCAAGTTTGTGCCCTACCATGTCTTCTTGGATGTAAACAGGAACATGTTTACGTCCATCATAAACTGCAATTGTATATCCGATGAAACTTGGGAAAATCGTAGAGCGACGTGACCAAGTTTTGATGACTTTTTTCTTTTCGTCGTTGGCTTGAGCTTCAACTTTTTTCATCAAATGCTCATCGACGAAAGGTCCTTTTTTAAGACTGCGTCCCATTTTTATGTTTTCTCCTTTAAAATATGTACCACAACGGCTTGCACTGACAATCAGCGCTACCGAGCTGGCGGAATTTTGCGAGTTAGCTCGCTAATTATAAGTATGTAACAACTCACGAGGGGCAGTGGTTGATTGCTAGTTAGCTATAGCTACCAGCCTTGCTACACATCTAATCAACTTTGCCAAGGTTTCGCAATAAAGTTTGGTAGCTAAACCGCCAAACTTCTGCTCAGCCGCCTATTTCTCGTTGCGACGACGAATAATAAGTTTGTCGGATTTCGCTTTCTTGTTACGAGTTTTAAGTCCAAGAGCAGGTTTGCCCCATGGAGTAGATGGTGCTTTACGACCAACTGGTGCTTTACCTTCACCACCACCGTGTGGGTGATCGTTCGGGTTCATTACAGAACCGCGGACTGTTGGGCGGATGCCTTTCCAGCGGCTGCGTCCAGCCTTACCAAGGTTAACCAATCCATGTTGTTCATTTCCAACAACACCGACAGTTGCACGGCAAGTTCCAAGAATCATGCGAACTTCGCCTGATTGCAAACGAACAAGAACATATTTACCTTCTTGTCCCAATACTTGGGCAGAAGCTCCAGCAGCACGTACCAATTCACCACCATGTCCTGGTTTCAATTCAATATTATGAATCAATGTACCAACTGGGATATTAGCAAGTGGAAGAGCATTTCCGACTTTAATATCCGCTTCTGGTCCAGAAACGATGCGTTGACCAACTTCAAGACCTTTAGGAGCGATGATGTAAGCTTTCACACCGTCAGTGTAATGTACAAGAGCGATGTTTGCCGAACGATTTGGATCGTATTCAATTGTTTTAACAACTGCTTCAACACCGTCTTTGTTACGTTTGAAGTCAATCAAACGGTAATGGCGTTTGTGTCCACCACCTTGGTGACGAACCGTGATACGACCGTTGTTGTTACGACCAGCTTTGTTGTTCAAAGAAACAAGCAAAGTTTTTTCTGGAGTGCTCGTTGTGATTTCAGCGAAATCCAAAGAAGTCATATTACGGCGACCATTTGTAGTTGGTTTATAAACTCTGATTCCCACGATATTTCCTCCTTAGATTATTCTGCTTCAGCACCGAACAACTCGATTGCTTTAGAATCAGCTGTAAGAGTGATGATAGCTTTTTTAGTTTTGTTTGTAAAACCAGTATAACGCCCTACACGTTTTGCTTTTGGTTTTACATTGATTGTGTTCACATTTGCAACTTTCACTCCGTCAAAAGCAGCTTCAACTGCTTGTTTGATCAAAAGTTTATGAGCACGAGTGTCCACTTCAAATACGTATTTGCCTTCTTCAAGAAGAGCCATTGTGCTTTCTGTGATGATAGGCTTTTTGATTACGTCATACAAATTCATTATGCAAGAACCTCCTCGATTGTAGAGATAGCTTCTTTAGTAACAAGAAGTTTGTCGCTATTTACGATATCAAGAACACTTGCAGTTGTTGCTGTTGCAACTTTCACATTTGGAAGGTTACGAGCTGAAAGTGCAGCAAATTCGTTTCCTTCTTCGAGAATTACAAGTACTTTTGTATCAAGGCTAAGCGCAGCAAGTGCTTTTGCAAACTCAGCAGTCTTTGGAGCTGTAAATGAAAGGCTGTCTACAGCTACGAATTTGTCCTCAGCAACTTTTTCAGAATAAACTGATTTAAGTGCCAATCTACGAACTTTTTGTGGAAGTTTGTAGGCGTATGAACGAGGAGTTGGACCAAATACGGTACCACCACCACGCCATTGTGGAGAGCGAATAGAACCTTGACGCGCACGTCCAGTTCCTTTTTGACGCCATGGTTTGCGTCCGCCACCTGATACTGCAGAGCGGTTTTTAACAGCGTGAGTTCCTTGACGAAGGCTTGCACGTTGACTGATAACAACGTCAAAGACAACTGATTCATTTGGCTCAATACCAAATACTGCATCGTTAAGAACTACTTCACCAGCTTCTTTACCAGTTTGGTCAAATAATTTTACGTTTGCCATTGTGACTGATTTCCCCTTTCTTTATTATTTACCAGCTTTAACTGCTGACTTGATAGTGATAAGAGATTTCTTAGCACCAGGCACGTTACCTTTGATGAGGATAACGTTTTTCTCTGGAACAACTTGTGCGATTTCAAGGTTTTGAATCGTTACACGGTTGCCACCCATGCGTCCTGCCAAGTGTTTGTTTTTGAAAACACGGTTAGGCGCAACTGGTCCCATAGAACCAGGACGACGGTGATAACGAGAACCGTGAGCCATTGGACCACGTGATTGACCGTGGCGTTTGATAACACCTTGGAAACCTTTACCTTTTGAAGTTCCTGTTACATCAACAACATCGCCAGCTTCGAATGTATCCACTGTGATTTCTGCACCGACCTCTAAGCCTTCAATGTTTTTGAATTCACGAATGAAGCGCTTAGGAGCCGTGTTAGCTTTCGCTACATGTCCTTTAGCAGGTTTGTTACTCAATACATCACGAAGGTCGTCAAAACCAACTTGAACAGCGTTGTAACCATCTGTTTCAACTGTTTTTACTTGAAGAACCACGTTTGGTGTTGCTTCAACAACAGTTACAGGGATCAATTCGCCAGCTTCAGTGAAGATTTGAGTCATTCCCACTTTTTTCCCTAAGATTCCTTTTGTCATGAGAAAATGTTTCCTTTTCTATATTTTTTCAAAAAGTTTTTAACGAGCGTTTTTTATGCTCAAGATTAAGATATTAAGGGCGTTAAGAGAGCCTGGCAAAAATAGGAAACTGACGCAGTGTTCGACGAACACTAGGAAGTTCATCTTTTTTGCAGAGCTCTTAGCCCGTATTCAGTTAAGCCCGAATACTTTTACCTTGCATCTGATTATAGTTTGATTTCTACGTTCACACCACTTGGAAGATCCAACTTCATCAAAGCATCAACTGTTTTTTGAGTTGGGTTGATGATATCAATCAAACGTTTGTGTGTACGCATTTCAAATTGTTCGCGAGAATCTTTGTATTTGTGAGTCGCACGAATGATTGTGTAGAGGCTACGTTCAGTTGGAAGTGGGATTGGTCCTGCAACTTCTGCACCTGTACGAGTAGCAGTTTCTACGATTTTTGCAGCCGCTGTATCAAGTGTACGATGTTCGTATGCTTTCAAACGGATACGGATTTTTTTGTTTGCCATCTTTTTCTCCTTTTCGTCTATTTAAGATAATAGGCTAGCTCCACAAGAAAACCGAGACGCCATTGCGTGGCAATGCAACCGAGCGTGTCGCAACCTCTTGCATCAAAGCTACAGACTGTTTTTCACAGCACCATAATAGAATAACACAAAGCCTTACTGATTGCAAGGGATTTGAGCAAGTTTTTTAGTTTTTTTATTTGAAAGCGTTCCCCTTTCTTATTGAGCTTTTACTATCTTCTGAAAAAGCAAGAGATTAAATATAGAAATCTTTATTAGTCGTGAGTACCAACACAAAAAAATCAAGTCTCATTTAAAATGAGGCTTGACATTTACAAATCATTTTTTCTTTAATATGAATAAGTAGAATTGCCTGGTAAGAAGACAAACTACCCCTTCCACGCTTAAAGTCAGTTTGTTTCCTACATGCTTAGTTGAAGGGCTTGCACAGATTTTTAACTACTAGGATAAATCGAATAATCAATACAAACTTGCACTTCCCCATGCACTAAGAATTTACTTGTGCTTTACAGGCCCATCTGCTGCTTTTGTGACAGCCTTTTGAATTTCCTGCGCATAGAGTCGACCACCTGCAGCAATTGTGTCGGCATCTTCTCCAAAGTGGATATGATCACTACCTACCCAGATTTCTGGGTGCTGCTTAGCAGTAGTGTTCCAATCGGCAATAGTGACGTAAGCATATTTCTTGGCTAACTCTCTGGCATATTGCGCATGTTTTTCGGCGACAGGATTGTCATATTTGTCTGAATTACCATCGTAAGGAGTTACCAGAATAAGCCGATGTCCCTTCGGTAGGGTCTTGACCAACTCATTCAGTTCTTCTTCGTAGTTAAAGACAATATTAACACCGGTTGCTACCACGACGGTCTTGAGCAAGCCGCCAGCTGCGGCATTATTGCTCATAATTTCGCGAGCCTGAGCTGTATTGCGACTGCCTTGAGCATCGACTTGTGCATCCGGCAGGACTTCCTTCAGCGGAGTACTAGCCCGTAAGGTAACGGAGTCACCAATAATCGTCACACCATCTGCAATATTGTAACTACTAGCTTCTCCTTTTTCTGCAAGATTTTTAGTCCGATTTAGCTTGGTGTCAGCCTGATGAAGACCATTGACTAGCATATCTGTCTCAAACGCCCCAATCTTCGGAGCAAGTCCGATAGCCAGCAGGCTGATAAGAAGCAAACCTACGAAACTCATTGCCAAGACCTTTTTCAACTGCGTAAAATGCAAGTCCCAACCGAGAAAAGCAGGGGATTTCCCAGCAATGATTGGCTCAATAACATAAAAGGACAGTCCAGCAAAAGCAAGAGAAAGAAGACTTGTTAAAATCACCGCAGGCAGATTGCCCATCAACTGTGAAAAAATCGTGTAGAAAGGCCAATGGAAAAGATAGACTCCATAACTCGTATCAGCAATCACTGTCAAAACTAGCGGTTCTTTTAGGTCGAGAGTCTTCTCATGCAAGACCCGTGTAGCCAATATCATAGCCGCTGCTGACAAACTAGCCAAAAGAAAACCAAGCAAATAGGTAAAAAGCGAATCAAACTTGATCCAAAGCATCATCACGCCTAAGAGACCCGCTCCCGCCGCAAAGACCAGACAAGCCTCTCGCAAAGACCAGGAGCGAATTATTTTCTTTAACAGGCCTGTCATCTGTTTGATACCGGTCAAGGTCGCTAGGATACTGCCGACAAAGAAAGGATAAATGTGAGTCCAGGTCGAGAAATAAAGCCCCGAAAAACTGAGTCCTAAAAGGCTGCCAATAAACATACTGAGAAAGCTGATAAGCAAACCAAACGAAGACAGCAAAAAGATACTGCCCCTCAGCTGACCGGCTGTTTTGCAATATTTGGCTAGGAACCAGACAGCCAGTCCCCAAAGTAGATAATAATGAACCTCTACAGCCAGACTCCAGTTATGGACAAATAAATGTGGAATAAACTGAGCCTCGTAGCTTCCACCCGTCATCATTTCGTAAAAGTTAGTCACAAAGCCCATGACTGCTGCAATCTGCGTTCCAATACCGGCTACAAAATCCCGCCGAATCAAAAAGGTAAAGGGCATGACCACCAATACCATGACGATGACAGGGGGAACAATCCGATAAAAACGCCGTCGAAAGAAGGCTAGAAGCTCTATTTTTTTACTCTGAGAAAACTCATCAATCAAGAGCGCTGTAATCAGAAAACCTGAAAAGGTGAAAAAGACATCAACACCGAGAAATCCCCCAGGAAATAATTTTTGAAAAAAGTGATACAAGAGAACCAGCAATAAGCCTGTCACTCGAACCATTGAAAACCATTTGATACGCATATTTCTCCTAAATCCTTTTCACTACTGATACAGACCGACCAACTCCCGCAAGCCTACATCACTGCTGAGTCAAGCAAGACAAAAATTCTGTTAATTGCTGCATTTAGCAACGTTGCTATAAAATCTATTTTATTCTATTTTACCAAAAAATAAGCTAAAAAAACAAAAAACCTGGAATTTTATTTTCCAAGTCCATTGCTTATTTTATCTATTCCAAAGCCCTCTTCAGTCTGGCTGATGAGAAAATCAGCCTCTTCCTGATACATTTTATAGTAGTGTTCATATTGCTGGCAGCGGCTGGTGTGCGCTTGCCGAATCCAGTGCACATCGCGACCTCGAACGGCTGTATCTCGAGCCAAGCGGCGCTCTAATTCCGTCGCTGTATCGGTGTAAAAACAAATGGACAAATCAAACAATTCTTTCGGCAGAAAAGCAACTGACATGCCTTCCACAATTAGAATTGGTTTTTCCGCTGAAAGTCGCTGACTTGGTGCCCAAGGCTAGTCAATCGTCACTATATCGCAGCCAGATTGCAAAGCTCTTATATCACGTTCCAAGCTCTTCAATTCATGAGCCACTGGAAGACAGGCTGTCACTTTTTGCTCAGGAAATTCTTTAACCGCCAGCAAGTCACGATATTCCCCGTCTATTATATAAGGATCAGCCACAAGCAGATTAACTCGCTCTCGCCCCAGACTTTCTACTAAACGTTTGGCAAAAGTAGATTTTCCAGAAGCACCGTGTCCGTAAATCGCAAGCGTATGTTTTTTCCCATCCAGCAAATAATTCTTGACTACTTCTACTAACGACTTCTCACCGTGATTCATCTAGAAATTCCTCTTTGAATGATTGTAACCATAGCGCTCGATGAAATCTTCACGAAATTCAAGCAAATTGTCATCTAGAATGGCTTGGCGGACATTTTTCATCAGATTGATGAGGAAATAGAGATTATGATAGCTGGTTAGACGGAGTCCAAAGGTTTCATCAGCCTTAAGTAAATGACGAAGATAAGCACGCGTATAGTTTTTACAGGTGTAGCAATCACAGTTATGATCGAGCGGTGTGAAATCCTCTGCAAATTGAGCATTTTTCACGACCAAACGTCCCTCACTGGTCATGCAGGTACCATTTCTGGCAATTCGTGTCGGCAGCACGCAGTCAAACATATCCACACCACGTATTACCCCGTCAATCAGACTGTCTGGCGCTCCCACTCCCATGAGGTAGCGGGGCTTGTTTTCAGGTAACATCTGTGTTGTAAAGTCCAATACTGCATTCATCTCTTCATGAGATTCACCTACAGCTAAACCACCAATAGAATATCCTGGAAAATCCATACTAACCAAATCATGGGCTGACTGGCGGCGCAAATCTTCAAAACCAGCACCCTGCACAATCCCAAAGAGACCCTGGTCATGCGGACGGCGATGCGCTTTGAGTCCACGCTCTGCCCAGCGGCTGGTCCGCTCAATGGATTTCTTGACATAATCGTACGGTTGATAGAACTGCGGGCATTCATCAAAGGACATCATGATGTCACTGCCTAGATTGTTTTGAATAGAAATGGCCTTTTCTGGGGAGAGAAACATTTTTGCGCCGTTCAGGTGATTCTTGAAGGTCACCCCTTCTTCGGTGATGTTACGGCTGTCTGCCAAGGAATAAACTTGAAAACCACCGCTGTCTGTCAGAATAGCCTGATCCCAGTTCATAAATTTATGAAGTCCACCAGCACGCGCAATCAGCTCATCACCCGGCCGCAACCAGAGATGGTAGGTATTGGATAAAATAATCCCTGAACCCATTTCTTTGAGCTCTTCTGGCGACTGCGTTTTTACAGTTGCCTGAGTTCCCACGGGCATAAACATGGGAGTTGGAAAAGTGCCATGCGGCGTGATAATTTCTCCCAAACGAGCACCTGTGTGCTTCTCTTTTTTAATCAAACGATATTGAATCGGTGAATCTGACATTTTTACCTCCGATACTGGGAAAAACAGTCCCAGACCTTCATTTTACAGTGTGTGAGTTCATTTGACTCACAACATCCTGTATGATTTTATCAAAAAAAGGAAGAAAGATAAAGTAGATAAAAACTTTTCTTTCTCTTAGAAGAATATGGTATAATATTTTTCAATATAGGAGGCAAATATGAACTTAAGTGAATTGCGAGCAGAAGCTCGTCGTATCCAACGCCAAACCAAGGGAATCTACGCACTCTTTTTAGTGCCAATTGTGACTGCGATTGTTTCCGTTGTTTACAATTATTCTTCAGACACCTTGTCCAATAATATCTTACAATATGGCATCCAAAATACGGTTGTCCACGGGATCAATCGCTCATTGTTCCCAGTAGCGATTAGTTTTATCGTATCTTTCTTTTTAACTGCTGCCTTTTGGACCTTACTGGAAGTCATTCGTGGAAAACGACAAGAGGTGCATTTTTCAGATTCCATTCGGACTTTTGACAGTAAAATAATCGGTCCTGTTTTCATGACGCTTTTGCTCAAACGCGTATTGCTATTTCTGTGGAATATTTTCGTCTGGATTGGGAGCGGCATGATGATTCTTGCTAGTTTTAGTATCATTAAACTCCTCCCCAATTCTCAAGATATCTCACAAAACGTTGCGCTTCAAACAACTATTGGAACTTTATTGCTCTACATTCTTATCGGTTTTCTCTTGATGATTATAGGCGTTCTGATTGCACTCCCTCAGTACTATGCCTATTCTCAAGTGGAATTTATCCTCTTTGACAGCTTGGAAAACAATAGCTACGATGGCGCCTTTAAAGTAATCCGTGCGAGTCGTCAGATGATGAAAGGTTACAAGGGAAAGAGATTTGTTCTTGATTTAACCTTTATCGGTTGGTACTTGCTAAGTGCCCTTACTTTTGGAATTGCTTCTATTTATGTTTATCCCTACGTTTATACAGCTCAGACTCTTTTCTATGAAGCTGTCAGAAAGGAAAAAGAACAAATTCCGATTTTTTCTTAATTTTTCTAACTCTGAAAAATAAAATTAACCTCACAAAGACTTGGACAGTTGTTCAGGTCTTTTAAGTTCACTCTATTTTTATCTCGCACAATCACTCAACTAACGCGCAGTATCATAAACTCTACACAAAAAAGCCACCAATTGGGTGACTTTATTAGGGAGATTATTATGAAAAAGTTTAGGATTTCTATCAAACAAAGTTAGGAGGTCTTCATTTGATAAATATAGTATAACCAAGTTAGCTTAAACCAAACTTAATTTTTTAGAACAAATTGATTTTTTTAGAAATTTCTTGAAAGGCATCTTTCAGCGAATCTTGATCTGTAAAAGTTGCTACTTCCCAACCTAAGAAATCACATTCTTTCCACCAACGTTTCATGTCAGCTGGACTGAAATCTACTTTCTTGCTCCTTGTTTGATGGCGGCGAACCGCTTCTTCAAAAGTCAAATCATAATAGTAAGACAGAACTTTTGGATAAAAGAGGTCACGCAGTTCTTCTAGCATTTGCCTGTAAATGTCTGTTTCATAAAATCCTTCAACGATAACCAACAAATCTCGCTCATAGCCATAACGGGCAATGGTTGCCGTCAAAGAGATTGACAAATTGTCCGGCCCGACTTTTTCTTTTAGCATGTCACGGCAAACGACATCTTGAGAAATGACAAGTGTCCTTCGTCCATAATACTCTTGCAATTTCTTTGCCAGACTCGTTTTTCCTGAACCAGAATTACCTCTGATATCACCAACGTTGGCATTTACCCTCCTAAAATCAGACGGGTATGCTCCTGCTTGATACAGCGGTTCATGACAATATCATCGTGCCCAACTGCACGAAGGATTTGCTCGGCTTCTTCATTTTCCAAGCCCAATTGTGCCCAGAAAATCTTAGCATTCACTTGCAGAAAATCACGCGCCACATCTGGCAAAAACTCACTGCGACGGTAGACATCAACAATATCCACCGAAAAAGGAATGTCCTTGAGACTGGCATAGACGGTTTCTCCTAAAATCTGACCGCCGGCTGCTCGCGGATTGACCGGAATAATCCGATAGCCCCGTTCTTGCATCTCCTTGGATACACGGTGGCTGGTTGCCTCTTCGCGATCTGACAAACCAACAACTGCAATCACCTTGCTGTTTTCTAAATAATGTTTGACAATTCCATCGCTGGGATTTTTGAAATGATAGGTCATAAAATTTTCTCCGTAATTTTTATGTATTGTGAGTCATGCTGATCCTTTTGAATCCGAAACACAGTTATAACCATTAAGAAGCCGAACGACACAAGAACCTCTCGTTGTCCTTATGAACTTAGCACCTTGTTTTTACTTTGCTTCATACCAGGTCTTACCCGCACTTTCGTCCGCTTTCAAGGGAACAGAAAGTTCAATGGCAGATTCCATGATGTCTTTGACCAGCGCTTTGATAGCGGTCAGTTCGTTTTCGGGCACTTCTAGCACAATTTCATCATGAACTTGCAGCAACATTCTGGTTTTAAAATTCCCATCTATCAGAGCTTGGTCCAGTCGAATCATTGCAATTTTGAGAATATCTGCAGCCGATCCTTGAATCGGTGAGTTGATAGCTGTCCGTTCTGCAAATCCTCGGACATTGAAGTTACGAGAATTAATATCCGGGATCTCCCGACGACGGTGAAAGAGAGTTTCTACATAGCCTTTATCTCGAGCCTCTCGTACCACATTTTCCATATAATTCTTAATTCCAGGATAGCGCTCAAAATAAGTATCAATATAGGACTTCGCTTCCTTACGGCTAATCCCCAGATTGTTGGCAAGTCCAAAGTCAGAAATTCCGTAAACAACACCAAAGTTGACAGCTTTGGCATTGCGGCGGTCATTTGGTGTCACATCTTCTGGTCTTTCGATATTAAAAACCCGCATGGCTGTTGAAGTGTGAATATCTGCCCCATGTCTGAATGCCTCAATCAGATGCTCATCACCTGAAATATGCGCCAAAACCCGCAGCTCAATTTGCGAATAATCAGAGCTAAGTAAGACACTATTCTCCCACTCTGGCACAAAAGCTTTCCGAATCAAGCGACCTTGCTCTAGGCGGATTGGGATATTTTGCAGATTAGGGTCAACACTTGATAGGCGTCCTGTCTGAGTCAAATCTTGAAGATAGCGAGTGTGAATCTTTCCGTCTGCTAGAATCCAGTCCTGTAGTCCCGTGACATAGGTTGATTGAATCTTAGCAATTTGCCGATAGTCCAGAATTTTTTCCACAATTGGCGCGATTGGTGCCAAACGTTCCAATACATCTACTGCCGTAGAATAGCCCGTTTTGGTTTTCTTAGTAAAAGACGTTGGCAAACCTAATTTTTCGAAGAGAATGCCCCCCAACTGTTTAGGTGAGTTAATGTTAAACTCCTCGCCAGCAAGCTCATAGATGTCCTGCGTTAGTTGGGTAAGAAGCACCTCATTTTCAGCCTGCATGGTTTGCAATGTTTCGCGCTTTACCTTGATACCAGCAATTTCCATTTTAGCTAGTACAAAGGCTAAAGGTTGCTCCATTTCGTACAGCAGATTAAGCTGGTCATGCTGGCGCAGCAAGTCTGTCATAGGCTTTTCCGTTTCAACGAGAACTGTGACTTTTCTGGCTAAATGGCTCAATAAAATAGCTTTTTCAGGCAGTGCCCGCTTAGCGCCTTTCCCATAAACCGCCTCATCTTCGGCGAGTTTGGTCTTGCCATAAAGACCAGCAATTGTTGCGATTTCATTGTTATCAACGGTTGAAAGAAGGTACTTAGCTAAACGGCTATCAAATGCAGGTCGCGAAAGCTCAATGCCTAAGCGACTGAGCAAGACCTTGGAGCGTTTAAAATCATAAACCTTGAGGGCTGTGTTTTCCAAAAATTCTTTGAAAGCTGGTTGATGCAAGAGGTTGATGTCCTGACTGGCATAAATCTGCTGTGCATTTCCCCACGCAAAGCCCACCATCTCGTCTATGTGGTAATTGTCCCCCAACATTTCAAAGTAGAAAAAATCATCTTTACTGAGCATTTCTGGACGGACTTCCGTCACTTCCTCAAAAGCAATGTCAGCCGCCTCTTCTGGCTCTACTTCCGCTTCCAGCGCTTGCTTAAATTGTTTAAAGCCCATTTCATCATAGAATCTACCTAGTTGTTTAATATCTGATCCTCGATAGAGAATATCTTCTAAACCGATTTCAATCGGAGCTTGAGTGTCAATAGTGACAAGTGTTCTAGACAAGAAAGCTATCTCTTTATCATTGATGAGATTTTCCTTCATCTTAGACTGCTTCATTTGGTCAATGTTGTCATAAATGCCTTCCAGAGAGCTGTATTCCCAAAGGAGCTTGAGCCCCGTTTTCTCGCCGATTTTCGTCACACCAGGGATATTGTCCGAAGAATCACCCATAAGAGCCTTAAGGTCAATAAATTGTGTGGGTGTAATTCCCATTTTTTCCATGAGATAAGCTGGTGTGAATTCCTCGAACTCAGCCACACCTTTTTTAGAGATTTCCACGATAGTATTATCATCGGCCAGCTGGATTAAGTCCTTGTCGCCGCTCACAATTGTCACATCGTAGGGAACAGCCGTGTTTTCAGCCATTTTATCCAAAGTACCGATAATGTCATCTGCCTCATACTGATCCAAATCATAATAGCGAATGCCTAGCTTATCTAGCATTTCTCGGATAAAAGGCAGCTGTTCGCGAAATTCCTCTGGCGTTTTAGCCCGACCGCCCTTGTAATCAGCATACATCTCTGTCCGAAAGGTGGTCTTTCCCGCATCAAATGCCACCAAGATATGGGTTGGCTGTACACGTTCTATCAAGTGATTCAGCATAAGATGGAAGCCGTAAATGGCATTGGTGTGAAGCCCAGACGGACTCTTGAATCGGTCAATTTGATTGTATAGTGCAAAAAAAGCACGAAAAGCGACGGACGAACCGTCAATCAATAGTAATTTATTCTTATTTTCCATAGACTTATTATACCATGAAACCAAAGAAATTTTCTGATTAAGGATAATGACCGCACGCAAAAGACTTAAGAAAAATTTCTTAATCCCTTATATATTTTGATACAACAATTTCTCCAAATGTTTCACCGCATCTGCAAAGTGATCCACTACATACGTCGCCGCCTTTTGGATGTTCTTCGGAGCATATGCCATGCAGTAGGAAATATCGGATTTTTCAAAGACTGCAAACAAACTAATAAAAACAAAGAGTGAGATAAACCGGAAATGTTCATTTTTCTAGTCTATCTCACTTTCATTTTATAAATCTAATACAAGCGAAAAACTGCTACCTTGTCCATACTCACTTTGCACGAAAATATCACCACCCAATTGGCGTGCTAATTCACGTGCAATATAGAGCCCTAGACCGTGCCCGCCAGTTTTCATATTGCGAGAAGATTCTACCCGATAAAGTCGTTTAAATATTTTCTCCAAATCCTCTGACTTAATGCCCTGACCTTCATCTGCCACCGTTAAAGTCAAGCGCTTATTGTCAACCGCCGCATCAATAGTAAGCTTAGTGCCTGCTTCTGAATACTTAAAAGCATTGCTGACAAGATTGAGAATAATCCGTGAGAGTTTATCATAGTTGCTGATAATTTTTGCTGATTCTGGCTGCACTGAAATCTGAATATCTCGGTCTTCTTTATCAATCACCAATTGGAACTCCGACATAATATCAATCAAGAGCTTATCAAGGAAAATCTCTTCTTTTTCAAGCGGTACATCTGGCTGATTCATCGTATTCAGAGTGATAAAACTTAGCTCCTCGACCAGCTTATTCAACCGATCGGTCTGCCGACTGATGGTTTTGAGATAATACTGCTGCTCATCTGCCGCAATCACACCATCCAACATTCCTTCGACAGTTGCCTGAATGGATGTTAAAGGCGTTTTAATATCGTGTGAGAGCTGAGCAATCATCAAGCCTTTTTCTTTTTCACTTTCTTCTAAAGAGGCAAATGTGTTTTGCAAATCAGTAGACATTTCATTAAAAGCATCTGCTAATTCTTTAAATTCTGTTGGGTTTTTAATTGTATTGACCGTTTCAAACTTCTTGTCAGAGATTCCTTTTATGAGTTGTTTTAATTTATCCAAAGAAAGAAAGACACGGCTCAACAGCAAAAGGCTAACCAATGCCCCTGTAATACTAGCCAGAATGCTAATACCAATAATAAAATAAATATCACTTTTTGAAATCAGCATGGTGTTGACAGACCAGATGATTGCAACAACCGTGATCGTTGTGGAAATGAGGTATCCTACAATAATAAAGTGTTTTAATTTCATTTTAAACCTCTATCTTATACCCTAAGCCCCAGACGGTCTTAATCGTGGGTGTTTTTTCTGTACTGTATTTTGCTAAATCTTGCCGCAAGGCATGAATGTGAACATTCAACGTATTTGTATCATCTACAAAATCTTCTTGCCAGACTTTCTCATACAATTCTGTCTTAGAAAAGACCCGCTGAGGATTGCTGGCCAAAATCCATAGCAACTCAAAAGATTTAATGGTCATCATCAACGATTGTCCGTGCACTGTCACTTCGCGCGTTGCATGATTTATCTCTAAATCCCCTAGTTGGAGTTTTTCATCTGCTCCCACACTGCGGTGAATGCGCCGCAAGATATTATGCACCCGCAACACCAACTCCCGCGGACTGAAAGGTTTGGTAATAAAATCATCCGCTCCCATACTGAGGGAATAAATTTTATCCGGTTCAGATGTTTTAGCAGTGATAAAAAGGAAAGGTTGCTCCGGAGCAAGATACTGCACTTCGCCAATCAAATCATACCCGTCCATGTTGGGCATCATAATGTCGGTGACAATCAAATCAATCGGATATTTCTTAAAAAGCTCCAAAGCTTCCTGCCCATCATGCGCCACATTGACTTCATAACCTGCCTGTGTTAAATAACGCTTGTTAATCTCGGTAATCTCTACTTCATCATCTACTAACAAAATTCTCTTCGTCATTTTCTTACCTCTATTGTGAAAAATAGTGTTATACCACGAAAAAGTATAACACTATTTCTATACTTGATTCAAGCGTTATTGCTCACAAATGCGAGAATTACTTCTTTTCTCTGCGTTTCATGCCAACAAGTGCTAAAATAGCTGCTGCACTTAATCCAAGAAGTCCTAGGACTGTCAAGCCAAGAGAGGATTTTTGACCTGTATTAGGAAGCGATTTTTTGCTTGCTGTAGCTTGTCCACCTTTTGAAGTTGTTGCAGAAGGTGTGCCACCTTTATTTGAATGCTTGCTTCCGTCATGATCTGCTTTTTTACCTTGGTTTTGTGCCTGATCATTTTGACCTTGTTGAGATTGTCCTTTAGAGTCCGCTTTCTTTTCACCTTTTAGGTTAATCGTCACAGATTTCGTCGCAATGACATTCTTCAAGTCCGCTTTGCCATCTTTGGTTGCTCCATACACTGTAACAGTTGCTTTATACAAATGTGTTCCATTTGCTTTTAACTGTTCTAACAGAGCTTTGTCTTGTTTACCTGCAGCATTACCGTCCAATGAAACTTGGTAGAAATATTGGCCTTTGCCTAAGCTCGCTAGTGGCAATAGACCTGGATGCTTAGCTGAGCCATTATCTGACCATGGGGCGCCGTTTGAGGATTTCAACAAGAGACGTGTTAACATACCGTCACCACCAAAGAGTTCATACGGAATCACTTGATTAACACCAGCTGTAAATGGTCCTGGATAGACTGCATTTGTTAAATAACTTGCAGGGACATCAATTTTATCTTTGATGTTGTCTACTACGGATTTTTTCACTTGGTCAACGGTCGTAGTGCCATTCAGATTCAATTTTACTTGACGTGTTGCGACAACATTGTTCAGGTCTGCTTTACCATCCTTAGTTGCACCGTAAACTGTGACGGTTGCAGTATAGGTATGAGTACCGTTGGCTTTCAATTGATCCAAGAGTGCTTCACCTTGTTTGCCTGCAGCATTACCGTCCAATGAAGCTTGATAGAAATATTTACCTTTTGGAATGTTGGCAAAGGGTAGTAAGCCAGCGTGTTTTGCCGTGCCGTTATCTGACCACGGGGCGCCATTTGAAGATTTCAACAAGAGACGTGTCAGCATACCGTCACCACCGAAGAGTTCATACGGAATGACTTCGTTCACGCCTGCCGTAAAGGGACCAGGGTGGGTCGCATTTTGTAAGAAGGAAGCTGGTACATCTGTACCACCTTTGATGTTATCCGCTACAGATTGCTTAGCTTGAGCAAGAGTTGGATCTTCTTGCGCTTTTGAAGCTGTTTCTTTTGCAACTGTTTCTGACGCCTTTTGGATTTTTTTCGCAGCTTCCGCGACGGACTTGCCTACTTTGTTTTCTTTTGTAACTTCTTGTTTTTCTTGCACCTTTTTATCTGGTGTTTGAGTTGTTTTGCCAGACAAGTCTTGTGAGGGTTTTGTTGTACTTGGTGTTTCTTTCTTTTCAGCTGACGGGCTTTCTGTTTGCCCTACTTTCGAATCAAGTATGGATTTACCAAAGTCTGTCGAACTATTTGAAGGGGTTGTTGTCACCACCTTGTTTTGCGAACCAACTTGTGCATTTACAGGATTACTAATGAGAATAAAGAATCCGCTTGTCACAACAACCGAAGCTACACCTACACTCAGGCGGCGAATAGACCATTTGGTATATCTTTCATGATTTGGACGATGATTTTTGGCAACCATATTATTTACTCCTTTGATTATTTTTAATGGTTAATTAAAGTCTACCAAGCTCTTATTAACTATCCCTAAGACAAAGTTAAAATTTTTCTTAAATAAGCATTATTTCTTGCTTATTTATAGAATTTTCACATGTTGTGATATACTAGATTACATGAACAACATTTATTATTTTGTCCGTCACGCGCACTCAACTTACACACCTGACGAATGGACACGCCCTTTGTCACAAAAGGGACTCACTTCCCTCTCACAATTAAAAATACTAGAGAATAAGCCAATCTCTGCTATTTATTCTAGTCCTTACCAACGAGCAATTGAAACGATTGAGCCTTTGGCACTAACCTTTGGGCTTCCGATTCAACTTGATAAGCGATTGATTGAACGAAAACTAAGCAGTCAGCCGGTTTCCGACCAAACATTTGAAACTACACTCAAGCAACTTTGGCAAAATCCTGACAGTTCTCTACCGGGTGGCGAATCAAATCTCATAGCTCAAAACCGAGCTCTATCATTTCTGCAAGAATTAGAAGAAAACATACTAAGATTAGTAGTGAAGAAATCTCCGACGGGAGAGAGTACTCACTA
The DNA here is from genome assembly GCF_015594645.1 of Streptococcus sp. HF-2466. Classification (NCBI taxonomy): domain Bacteria; kingdom Bacillati; phylum Bacillota; class Bacilli; order Lactobacillales; family Streptococcaceae; genus Streptococcus; species Streptococcus sp. HF-2466. The sequence continues at coordinate 87,340 of NZ_JADNQU010000004.1, read as the reverse complement.
CTTTTTCTTTATGTTAAAGTAGTAGTGTCTTGTAAAGTCGTAGGGCTCTATGGCGCTAGACGTCGCTTGACAAACTGGCAAGACACCTTGTTTTAGGTGGAGTTTGATCAAAGTATGTAGGACGCTAAACGTCGCGTATTGAAAATAAAATCACTAAAACATGGAATTATTCAAGACAAAAGAGGTAATGTCATGCGTGCAGTATTTGGAATTGATGTCAGTAAAACAAGTTCTGAGGTGGCAATTTTAGTCAACGGTGAGAAGGTTCATGGCTACTCCATACTCAATGATGCCATTGGATTCAATCGCCTGTTGGGGGACTTGAAAACTGTTCATAACCCTGAGATTATATTTGAGGCCACAGGCGTCTATTCTCGACGTCTTCAGGCTTTTCTTGAGGAATGTGGTTACGCTTATACACGGCTAAATCCACTGGAAGCTAAGAAACAGTTGGACAGTCTGCGAGTTCGTAAAACAGATAAAATTGACGCTGAAAAGTTGGCTAAATCTCAGCTTGTGCACAATCGTAAACCAACTTACGTGCAGGAAGAAGTTTATCAACACCTGCGTGATTTAAGCCGTTTCTATCAAAATATGACTGAAGATCTTGTTCGAGCTAAAAACCGTCTGCACAAGGTTCTACAAGTCACCTTTCCTGAATTGGAAAATCTCTTATCCACACCAACTGGAGAGCAATATTGGAACTTAGTGATGGCTTTTCCATGTAAAGAGTTTGTATTAAGCCTATCTCAAAGTGACTTGTATGAGATTATCCGTCAATCTACCTCCAAACGCATCTCTGAAAAGCGTATTGCTTACCTGACTGATAAACTTATAAAACTCGCTAAACAATCTTTTTGTGCGGTCAAGAAAACCTCTCCAATGCTTGAAGAGGTTCGTTACTATGCTCAAGAATTGCTTCGTCTTTCTGAACGCAGACAAGTTGTCTTAAACGACATGGTAGCTCTAGCTCAGCCTTTACCAGAGTATGACATCTTACGGTCAATTCCTGGCATCGCAGAAACCACAGCGACATCTATCATTGGCGAATTGGGAGATATTCGTCGATTTCACTCTGCCAATCAAATCAACGCTTTTATTGGCATTGACCTGAGACACTATGAATCTGGGAACTTTCTCGCTAAGGAACACATCACTAAACGAGGTAATCCCTATGCCAGAAAAATCTTGTTCAAGTGCATTCACAACATCGCTTCAGCTAGTCATACCAATCCCTGCCATATCGCTGACTTTTATGAGAAACGAAAAAGACAATCGACAATAGCTTCAACTAAGCCACATACGATTGCCTCTATACATCGTCTCATTCGAACAATGTATTACCTCATTACGCATAACAAACTTTACGATTATTCTTTGACCCAAAATCGATAAGGCTGTCTATGCCGTATTATTGTAACACCTTGTTTCAAAAAATACCAGATGAGGTGTTTTTTAGCATGCCATTTTATGGATCAAAAAGTGTTAGAAATAAGACAGTAACCTCAGAATAGCTACTGTCTTATCTCTTTTTTTACTTAAAGCCTTGATAGACTTGAAAAATGGTAGAAAAAAGGAACCGTCACACCTGTAATAGTTTTTAATCTATCTAAGACCTGAAGCGAACTATTTGAAAAATCATCTACAACTACAACATCATAGCCACTTTTTAATAATTCCACTACTATGTAGCTACCGATATAACCTGCACCACCTATGATTAAAATCTGTCTTATAAGACTATCACTTCATAATAACAATCTCACTTCAATTTTGATAGTGCAGTCCTCAAATATTGCCCTTGCCGAAGTTTACTACCAATTTGTTTAGCATTTTCTAACATTTCTTTGTATTGCTCTTCTGACAAGGTATCTAAATTTTCTTTTAAATCAGAAAGAGAAGAAACAACTAGACCACACTGTTTATCTATCACAAAATGAGCCAGTGCTGACTCTTCCCAAACAACTACAGGAAAACCTGCTGCTAAATAAAGTGAAGCCTTGTGCGAGTTGTTATAGCGAAGGTACTCACCAAATACACCACTACATGTCTCAGCGCTATCACCATCCCAGACAAGACCAAAACCACCCTCAAGAGCTGCTGGTAGCTCGTCAGGTAAGAAGGACCCAAAGTAAGTCTCATTCGCAAGAGCTCTGCTCTCGTCGAAGCCAACACCATAAAGGTTATAAGCAGGTTCATCAGGAAGAGAGTAAAGATAACCAGCTTTTTCCTGAGCCAAATTACCAGCCACAATAATTGGCTGATTCTTAGTAAGACCCGTCTTCTCTTGGAAATTTGGAATCAAATAATCGAAAATACCAAGGCTAACAACCTTATCTGCCTCAACCCCTTTATCCACCAAAACAGATTTCATTATTGGATTGTGGGCGATGATACCATCAGCTGCGCCAAGAAGACCTGATTCCTGAATTTGAATTCGAATCTTATGCTTCAAAGGAAAATTCTCAACATTAACATAACGAAGAGCTTCTAAATCGTGGATAATAAAATGAACTTTTACGCCTTTTTTCTGTGCTTTCTTTACATGATGTGTTGTGAAAAAACTATGATGAAGCATTGGGAACTGGATCAATAACTCATCACCTTGCTTTAGTTGAGCCAAGGCCTGACCAAAAGCCTTGGATTTATGAAGCTGTGCTTTAAGTGTACTCATCTCGTACCAATTATCAACTGAAAGAACCAAGGCTTGATAACCTTCTCTCTTTACAATTTCTTCAACATCATTACGTGCCTTATTACCGGCATTTTTAACATTATTATCGTGTAAAAATTCTTCTTTTAAATAGTATTTCATCTCTTATTTCTCATTTTTCAAAAGCTGATTTTTCAGGATAGCGTTCTTTCAATATTTCCTTAAAACGAATGATATTCTCCTCTTTAGAGTCAACATCATCATTTACACAAAGCAGTTTTTTATGTTTATCTTTAAAGATACTCTCTAATCGATCCACTTGATTCAGGTCTATCGACTCTCCAAAATTCTTTGACATAGGATAAAACTGATTACTTTCAATCTGCCAATGCTGACAGATGTATTGATTAACATCTACTCCATAGTCTCTAATTTTATTTCGTGACGTTCTATCTAATGTTTCACCCTCAATGTCCCATAAATGTGCCAAGGTACTCTTTTTCATAGGTGCAGCTAAATGGTTATTCACATAGCCTGTTGGCCCCCATGGCAAAAGTAGCAAGTTTTTCAAAACTAAATACCCATAACGATGATTGAAAAATTTCCAAGGCGAGGACTTTAGTGCCTTCTTATTAGGAAAATGGCGATAAATCAATTCAACATTATTGTGATAAGTATTCGTAAATGGTGACCAAGGAACTAAAGCATCATATACAGCTAAAAGCTTAGGTTGCCCATTCTTATAAAAATCCGAAGGTTGACTATCTCTAATCAAGTACACATCATCATTGAAATACAAATAATTCTCCGACAAGCCCTCAATCCGATGGAGGTTGAGTTCAATAGCCGCTGAATTATAGGTAGGTAGATACTCTTTAGGGATAAACTCCTTATGAGTGACCAACTTGAGTTTTGGATGCTCCAAGTTCAACCATTCCGGTTTTTGGCCATTGGTGACTAAGTAAACACGATTTACCCAAGGAGCATGATTTTCAATCATTCGAAACCAGTAATTAAAAATCCCGTAATCACGATAACGCTGCTCTCCGTCGATTTCTTGGTCCAAATCTGCCACTTGACCAGTCACAGCTTGTTTCTCACGGATAAACTCCGGATCACTCCCGTCAACCCAGAGAACCACGATATCAATCTTATCTTCTGTCATTTAGTAAATTCTTTCTCTACGACTTCCAAAGCACGCTCAATGACCACGTGCATGTCGTAGTATTTATAGTCTGCTAGACGTCCACAGAAAATGACCTTGTCATTTTTCTCAGCTTCTTCTTGGTACTTGGCAAACATAGCATTGTTCTTTTCATCATTGATTGGGTAGTATGGCTCATCTCCACGTTTCCAATCAGCTGGGTATTCGCGGGTGATGACCGTCTTCGGTTGGGTTCCATACTCGAAGTGCTTATGCTCAATGATACGAGTATAAGGAATCTCACGTTCTGTGTAGTTGACTACAGCATTACCTTGATAATTTTCCTCATCCAAGATTTCGTGTTCAAAACGCAGGCTGCGGTACTCCAACTCTCCATGTTTGTAGTCAAAGTATTGGTCAATCATCCCTGTAAAGACTACTTTTTCAGCTGACGCTTCTAGTTCTTCACGATTGGCAAAGAAATCAACCCCAAGCTCTACTTCCACATCGCCCAGCATATTTTCGATAATGACATTGTAACCACCGATTGGAATTCCTTGGTAACGGTCGTTAAAGTAGTTATTATCAAAGGTCAAACGAACCGGAAGACGCTTGATGATGAAAGGAGGCAGGTCTGTTGCAGAACGTCCCCACTGCTTCTCCGTATAGCCCTTGATCAATTTTTCATAGATGTCTGGACCAATCAACTTGATGGCCTGTTCTTCAAGGTTCTTGGGCTCAACATCTTTCATGTCAGCCGTTTGCTCAGCAATCTTATCCTTAACCTCTTGCGGAGTCTTAGTTCCCCACATAGCATAGAAGGTATTCATGTTAAATGGAAGATTGTAAAGACTGCCCTTATAGTTAGCAATAGGGGAATTGATATAGTTGTTAAATTCAGCAAATTGGTTGACATAATCCCAAACCTTTTTGTTTGAGGTATGGAAAATGTGGGCACCGTACTTGTGAACATTGATTCCTTCAACATTTTCACAGTAAATATTTCCGCCAATGTGATCACGCTTGTCAATCACTTTTACTTTTTTGCCACGTTTTGTAGCTTCGTGTGCGAAGATTGCTCCAGACAAACCAGCACCAACGATAAGATAATCGTACATTATAAACTCCTTTTTATAATTTAACTATTCGATTGATATAAGGGATTTTCATTAATGTCATACTTATTAGAAAACTAATCATTAATGTGAAAACAGGGAAAAATAAGTATGCACCCACTATGTTACACCCTATCAACTTTTGCCATATCTGCATAACATAGGTATGTATAATGAATACCCCCATCGTTTGGACTGATAACAAGTAGATCATTCTAAATTTAGAAGCATCAATGGTTAGCGTCAATAAGGTAAGAAATAGTCCTAAACTAATTACTTTTACCAAAAGATTGTCATAAAAATATTCAGCAAAAAGATTATGATAAGTATTTTTTGCTATGAAAAATAATATTATCGGTGAAATCAATAACAAAAGTATGCTAACTATTTTCATCCATCCCTTAAAGATTGATTTTAAATTATCTATATTGAATTGTGCTACAAAACCACCTAAAATGTAGTAAAAGAACCAAGTCCATAATCTAAACGTCTGTATAACATAAATTTGCACTGGCATTTGAAGCAAAAAATTTATCAATTCAAAAATCAAACCAATAATTGTTAATACAGATAGAAAGTACAAATAACTTCTTTTTGAATGTAAATACTTCTTCAATATCGGCAAGCATAAATAAATTAGTATCAATGAGCCAAAAAACCAAAATTGAAAGAAATAACCCTTTTGTATCAAAGAAGCCAAAATTTTTTTAATTGGATTATTTGTGAAGTCTCTTTTAAGTAACCAGATGATAATAGTCCATGACGACACTGTTATTAGAATCCATTTTATTTTATGTAGTATATAGGGATATGTTATCTTGCTTTTACCCAATAATAAATAACCATTCACCATAAAAAACAAGGGAATTGAATAAGTACCTAAATAATATAAATAAGATGAGTAATTCCATCGCCCTGTTTCCTTAAAACCTGGCATCGTAGTGTGAAGCAAAACAACTCCGATACAAGCGATTATTTTAATCAAGTCTAAATTTATATTCCGTATTTTCTTCATTTCTAATTTTTCCCTATTATTTGTTTTAATTCTTTCACATCTATCACTTTCAGAACTAGAATAGCAAGCAGATAAATGAGGCCGCCAAGCACTGCATACACAAGAACATTTAAAGTAGGTGAAAAATGCAAGAATGGTTTTGCACTTAGCAACAAGCCATACATCATAGCAGATGCGCATACAATTTTTGCCATAGACCCAAGAATCGGTACTTCCTTAAGGTAAGGAAGGGTATAGTACAATTGAATGAACCATACCAGTGACTCCGTTAGAACTGATACAATAGCCGCACCGATAAAACCAAAATGAGGCAAGAAGAGCAAATTCAACCCCACACTTACTATAGCAGGAATGGTGGTGGATAGCATAAATTCTTTGTTTTTATCGTGCGGGATGAGAATTTGAATCCCCATAATATTGGTCCATCCGATGAAGAACATGCGGAAGATCATGATGGCAATGGCATAACGTGCGTCCTGGAAATCCTTCCCTAGGAAGAATTGAACAAAGTCATCGTTGACAATCAGCATGCCAGCAATGATGGGGAAAATGACCAAATTATAAATCAAAAAGGACATTTGGTGCATCTTGTTGACAGCCTTGTGATCTCCTGAGGACAAGAGGCTTGATACACGGGGCAACATGACACTTCCCAGAGACGTCACCAAGGTCAACAAAATATTGACGAGTTTTAAAGCCTGGTCGTAAATCCCGACATCCTTTGTAGAGGCGAGAGCCCCCAGCATGGTCCGGTCAAGAGTAACATAGAGGGAAATGGCAATCTGCGGTAAAAAGAGCAGAATGACTGGTTTTAAATGCACCCGTGCATAAGCCATATCAAAATGTGCTTTCCCAATGAACTCCCGAGCAGGTAGCCACATACTGAGCTGACCTAACAGCTCAAAGATGGTTAGTAAGAATACATAGAGATAAAGATCATTGGCAGATTTAACGAACAAGAAGATGGAGATGACTCCGACTAGCTTAACCGTAATATTTCGAACCGTAATCTTGCGGAAGTCCTCTAAGCCCTGAAAAAACCAGGAGATATCGAGCCCTTTTGATACTAAGCTAAGTCCTAAGATATAGGCAACTGGATTTTGCATAGAAGACAGGGTCACACATAAAAGAACATAGAGGCTAAGGGATAAAACCGTAGCACCAAACTGGAGGGTATAAATCCCCCAGAAATTCTTTTGGATGTTTTTCCGGTGCCCTGAAATTTCCTTAGTACCGTAATTGGCCACTCCTAAAGTCGCTAAAAGGATAAAATAAGTGACAATGGAGTTGAAATAGCCGTAAGTTCCTAAATCTTCAGAGCTAAATACCCGAGTGACATATGGGGTGGTGATAATCGGTAGAATAATCACCAGTAGCTGGTAGGAAAGATTATAGGCGTAATTTTTTAAAACTTTCATAAGTACAATAACTTGTTTTAGCCTTCCTTTGAATTTGACGAATACTCTTCTTTATTCAATTTTCGCATCCTCATTCACAATAAATAGGCGACTGATAAATAAGATTAATGGAGAATAACGAAGAACTAACATCTGAGGATCAAACATACCATGGATAATCATAATTCCTAAGCAAGCCAGTACGATATCTTTTTGAATGGATACAAAATAACGCATCACTTTTGTCAATGCAAACAACATAAATGCACTGACAATCAGGCCATCAATAACCAATAATTGAACAAAAGAGCTATCAATATAATTGTAATTACTAGTGAAATTTCCAAATATATCAAGAGTTGTAAAGGAAATTGGTTGCCCTAACCAAGATACCCCAAAATTTTGAAAACCATTGACACTGAGACGCAAGCGATTATGCGTAAATTGATCGACTAAGTGAAATAAATTCCCAGATGAATAAAAACAAAAATACAAGATAATCACTAAAGCTAAAATAAAACCGTAGTGCACAAGTGTCTTTGTCCAGAAGTTTCCAATGATAAACTCTTTTTTAAAGATTTTAATACTCAACAAAGCATAGGTTAGTATCAAAATGCTTAAGTAAAATGGACTAGATGTCGAAGTCTGTTGATACATATAAATGGTAGACATCAACAGAGCTAACAACTCAAGGTAGGAAATCTTCTTCCCTCTAAACATAAGATAACTACATAATGCAAAGAACATACGTTGAGAAGCAAAGGAAACATAGTTAAATCCAAGACTATAACGATAACCACCATCTGCACTCATCAACATATTTGAAATAATTCCCATCTTACTAGCCAAAATAGTGACAATGAGAACTGAGAATGTCGCTAAGGAGAAGGTACCTAATAATTTCTTGAACTCTATATCCCTAGCTGAAAAAACTAATAATAAAACGTTTATGTCAAGTAAACCATCACGATTTTTTGAAACTATCAACATCGAAAAGAGGAATGCAAGTGCTATTAACAGCGATTTCCAGTGAAATCTAAAGTAATACAAGGTCTTCGGAAGAGTGATAAACTCTTTTATCAAAATCATGATAATAGTAAAATAGAGAAACATCCTATACAGGAATAGAAAACCATCTAATCGAACAAAATAAGTGGTTGTGACTAAGGAAGCGACAGCAACCCATATAAACAAGGTGAATAAATAAATTTTTTCTGAGATAAAACGATTGTTCATCACAACAGTCATCCAAACCTTTCAATCATAATCATAAAGTCTTATTACTAGTATCTAAAAAAACCTCTCACAACTAAATAGCGAGTACCCCTATTTTATCAAGGTTTGCAGTTTTTTTAAAAAAATTACTGTCAGATACATTCTGAAATGTAATAACCGCCTAACTAGAGGATGAAGCGGAGAAGTAGCTTTTTTTAGCAATGCAATCATCTCTTGATTTCTACACAAGACCTCAACATAGTGTCGTTTTTTAGAAAGAGACATCTTTTGCTTTGATATGTTCTGAATATTACTCATCAGGATGCGCATCTTTATTTGATCTATAAATTGATCATCATGGATATTCCAACTTGTCATCAACTGATCAACTTTTCCTAGTTCTTCCAATTGATAGTTCATCCGATTAGGATTATACTGTCCCATCGCAGAATCTACTCTTCCTGAAATATAGACATAATAACCAGATTTCACCAAGAAAACCGCATTAACATGCTGATAAACATTCAAATTGAAACGAACATCTTCTCCCAATTCATAGGATTCAAAAACAATTTGATGTTCCTCCAGAAATTCTCTACGGTAAATTTTATTCCAAACAGTATACATCATATCTGTTAAACATAATTCTTGAAAAAGCGCAATAAAATCACTCTTGTCTTTTTTTCCTTCAGTAGGAAGTATTTTTGCCGATCGATCTATTTCTGATAAGTTCTTTTCAATCGAATTATAGTAACTAAACACCAATAAGTCTAATTGGGAATCTAATTGACTTTCCACATCTGAAAATAGATTTCCCACAAGATAGTCGTCCGCATCCACAAAACAGATAAACTCGCCTTTCGCTTTGGATAAGCCAAAGTTACGTGCCGGACCAACACCATGGTTTTCAATATGATAGACAGAGATATTTGCGTACACATTAGCATAACTATCACAAATACTACCACTACAATCTGTAGAACCATTATCTATCACTATAATCTCCAAGTCATCATAATTTTGAGAAATAACACTTTTTAAACAACGATCAATGTATTTCTCAACGTTATAGACTGGAATAATAACAGAGTATTTCAAATTAAACTCCCATTTCATATCAGAAAATGTTTTGAATACTGAAGGCTAGTTTTAATACTTTAAGTCTAAACAGTATATATTTTAACTTATTTGGTTGGTCTTTCATTTGAGAAAGAGAAACACTATTCTTAAGTAATTCTTGTTTCACTTCATTAGTAATGTCTATATATTTTTTATCTAATTTAGATTTATATAAACTTGCCAAGATATGAGTCAAGCCATTCACATAATATAGCTGTGAAATTTGTAATTCTTCTTGATTTAATTGTGAACAAACAAAATCAGAATAAAAAACTTCTTTGTAGAACCCAAACATATCTCTAAACTTCTGCTCATTCCAAGACTGTGTAATGGAATCAGGATTATCAATTAAATAGTGATAATACTTTTGATTGGTAGCAAAGACATTCTTGGCTGAAAGAAAAAGCTTGTAATTCGTTCCCAAGTCTTCGTAATATTTTCCTTTTGGAAAAGAAATATTATTATCAACAAATAAAGACTTTTTGTATATTTTGTCGTTGGCAAAACCTGTGATATAACTGTGCTTGAGCATTTGGACAAAAGCGTCTTTACCTTCAAAGACTTGAGTCACTACTGAATCCGAAACTATAACATCTTTTTCACCTTTGACAAACTCACGATTAAAAGAAATAATATCAAATTTTTGAGATTCTAGCTCTTCTGCCAAGTCTATAAAGGTATCTGGCTCAATCCAATCATCTGAATCAGGAAAATAAACATATTCTCCTTTAGCCTGAGAAATACCCGTATTGCGAGCTTCAGAAAGTCCTCTATTTTCTTTATGAATAACTGAGATAAAGTCATAAGCTTTAACATAGTCATCACAGATTTGAGGAGATTTATCAGTACTTCCGTCATCTACAAGTATAATATCATAATTATGCCACCCTTGGACAAGTACGCTTTCTACACAACGTTTTAAATACTTTTCAACATTATAAACTGGAATGACAACAGTTAAAAGTGGTTTCATGGATTCTTCACCTAAATTTTTATTTTATGTTAGAACTTCCCCACCCTTTTTCAACCAAGTAACAGCATTAAAATAGCGGTGGTGAGTTTTCAAATCAATGCCAACGTGTCCTTGCTTTTCAGCTGATTTAAAATGAACTAAGGAAGGTAAATCACTATAATTCTTCGAAGAAAAAATAACCTTACTCTTATATGGAAGCTCTTCGAATTCTTTCATCAATTCATAAGTGCAAGCATCATTGTCATTGAACTTGAAATACAAATTATCCCAATGAATACGTGCCAAACGACGTTGCCATTTTTGAGTTGCTTCTTCTTCATCTGCGTAATGCAAAAAATGAAGTTCAATATCGCCAAGAAGTGCAAGAGGATAGGCATTATCGAAATCCTTGATGTACCTCGATTCCTTAACGAATTTCAAGGGGATATCTCCACTCAAATAATATTTTAGGTTCTTGAGCATTTTGATGTAATCAGGTGAAAAGACAAACATCCCAACAAAGGGTGTTTGATAAGGTAAGCCTAACTCCTGATAAACTTTCCTAGCCCAACAATTATCACAAATAATTGTGAAATTTTTATTTTTGAGTCGTCGTCTTGGGATAAAATTAATAATGGGATAAACGATTGGTTTTAATTTATTCTTAATTTTTTCAGTATTCATCTTAGTATTTCCTATACAACTCCGAAAAATTCCGAATATAACTTTGTAAGGAGAAGAGTTCTTTTTGACGTTGGACAGAGGCCTTACCAAATTGCTCTCTCTTCTCAGTGTTCTCGGATAAATCTTGAATAGCCTTCGATAATTCTGCAGGCTGATTTGGAGTGGCTAGGAGACCATTTTCACCCTCCTTAACCATTTCACAGACACCACCATGACGATAACCAACTACAGGTTTACCACAAGCCATAGCTTCTAGTACGACTGTTGGTAATGGATCTGGATTGGTACTTGGCAAGACAAAGATATCAAACATATTATAGAGTTCTGTCGTCTTGCTATAATAGTCGATTCGCTTGATTTGTCCAGCTACTGGTGAGTCTGAAATGGTTTTTTCCAGCTCATCCACACGCCATTCTTCACCCTCAAATGCACTACCTGCCAAAAAGGCAACTGCTTTTGGATTAGCCTTCAAGATTGGAGTCACAGCTTCTAAAAAGTCGCCTTGACCTTTCCAGGCATTAACTCGTCCGATCATACCGATGACAAGCGCATCTTGTGCGATACCAAACTGATCACGGACGGCGTTGGCATCCATTTCGTGATAGACGGCATTGTCAACACCATTATAGATGACTTGAACTTGGTCATTTTTTACAAAGCGAGACTGCTTGACGTGGTTGGCTACAGCATTTGAAACCGTCACAATCGTATCAGCATAACGTCCCATCAAAAAGTTGATAAAATCTGAAATTGCTTTTGGTTTGACAATAATTTCATGAACATGCCAAATCAAAGGAAGTTTCAACTTACGTTTGAGATAAATTCCCTCAAGTACTGCAGTAGTATTGTTGTGAATGAGAGTAATTCCATTTTCCTTAGCATATTCAGCGATTTGCTTTGAATAACGGTTATATGAGCCAAAATACTCAAGAATCCCCTTAGGATTAAAATATTTACGGCGCAAGATTGGATAATCGATAACTTTAACTTTAGCACCAACATTCTCCAGAGCACCCACCAAGACACCAGCATTGGGTAAAATAACGTGCGTTTCAAATTCGTCTTTATTCAAACCTTTAATAAGCTCCAACAAAACCTTGTCAGCGCCATACATTTCGGCACCAGCATGGAGATATAAAATTTTCTGCATTTCTATCCTTTAAATACTTTTTCGTAGTCTATAACAATCTTTTCCCAAGTAAAGGCTTCAGAGATACGTTTACTTGATTTTTGATTGAGGTCTTCGATAGCTTGTTCATCCAATTGCTCAGCTTGATCAATGACACTTGCTAATTGATCTTTCTTCCAATAAATAGCACCATCTTCACCAACTTCGCGGTTGAAACCGACGTCCAACAAGAGATTAAGCTTAGTAGACTCCAAAGCCTCAAGAAGGGACGGATTGGTACCACCTACTTCATGACCATGGAAGTAAGCAAAGGCATTCTCGCGAATGTATTTGAGCAATTCTTGATCATAGACAGTCCCGACAAATTTAACACGAGGGTCCTTATCAAAACCTGTTTCCTGACGCAACTTGTTGTAGAATTTATTTTCTTCAACATTTGTAATGAGAACAAAGTCCTTGTCAGAGTTAGACGCCATAAAACCACGAATCATGGCCTCATAGTTGTTTTCGGGAACGAATCGTCCCACAACTAGATAATATCCGTTTTCAGCAACACCCTTTTCCTGATACCAACTACGAATTTTTTCGTCCTCAGGTTTTAAAACAGACTTACTTGTATCTGTCCCGTAGGCGATGTAAGTCGTCTTGGGCCGATACTGTTTATAGTCTTCTCGGATATATTTTTCGATATTTTTACTATCGCAAACCAATAAGTCCGCATGCTTGACCATGAGTTGCTCTGAGTATTTCCAATACTTACGGACGGGGAAACTCCATTTTGATCGGAGCCACTCATGTCCATCAGGATTGACAAATAAACTGCCTCCGATAGCTTTAATTTTTTTCTTGAGCCCAGCGATAAAAGGCCCAATACGACAAGCTAAAATATAGAAAATAGGAGCCTCATCCCTATTTGCTTTAGCGATTTCAATCGCTCTATTTACAGCAGCAATATCATAGGCAATGGCTCTAGCTGGCCCAATATTAGGCACGTCAATATTGAAACAAATTGCCCCGTTATGCTTAAACTGGTCATCTGTGATTCCAGACTTAGCTGAATTTTCACGCATACAGGCTACATAGTACTGTATACTACTATCTTGCTGATATTCTGTTAATTTCTCAACAAAGGTTTCAAAGCCACCATACTTGGCAGGGATTCCTTTTGAGCCTATGATATAAACTGACTTCTTCATCTTTCTCCTATCAAGGAAGCGAAGTCTCACCTACTTCGCTCCATCTTTCATTAATACAACTTTGACAGTCTTTAGTAAAATTTTAATATCTGACCAGATAGTCCAATCATCAATATAGGACACATCTAGCTTTACAACATCATCAAAATTCGTGATTTCACTGCGGCCGCTGACTTGCCAGAGGCCTGTGATGCCTGGTTTGAAACTCAAACGTTTTTTCTGTTCAGGTGTGTATTTTTCATACTCATCCACAGTTGGCGGACGCGTACCAACTAAGCTCATATCACCTTTAAGAACATTCCAAAATTGTGGAAGCTCATCTAGACTGGTTTTCCGAATGAATTTTCCAATAGGTGTAATCCGTGGGTCATCATCCATTTTGAACATCCCACCACTCATGGTATTATGTGCCATCAGCTCTTTTTTGCGCTCCTCGGCATCTACGTACATAGAGCGAAATTTGTAAAATTTAAAAATCCGACCGTTTTTTCCAACACGTTCTTGAACAAAAATTGCTGGTCCGCCATCTTTACGAATCATTGGAACTAGGAAAAGCGCTGCAATTCCACATATAAGAAGTCCAAAGAGAGAACCAATGACATCCAAAACTCTTTTAGCAATGATGTGACTATAATTGTAGAAATTTGTTGAAAAAGTGACCACGCTAAAGCCAGCAATTTCTTGAAGCTTCTTCTCACCAATTTGAAAATCCAAGGCGTTAATATTCACATTAACGGTGATTCCCATATTCTCAAACTGAACAACCAAATCTTCAATAGAATAGTCATCACTCGGCAAGCTAATAAAAACTTCATCTACAACAGAGCGAGTTGCAAATTCGATGAGACATTCTTTTGGTATCGTTTGGATTGTCGGATGTTGGTAACGCGAGTTATCAAATACCGAAATAGCTACTATACATTCATTAAATGTGTGCGCTTCGGTCAATTGCTTTAAAATTCTGTCTAGACGATTGGAAACCGTAAGGATGAGTACTTTTTTACTGCTTTTTAATCTTGGATGTACTCGTGCATAATATTGCTTGATTAATAGATTAATGCAATAAACACCCAAAGCATTCAACAAGATAAAAAAGATGAGATTGCTACGGGATAATGAAAAGTTGCCTCCCAACATAAAAGAAGAAAATGTGATAATGACTGCATAAAAAGCACTGTATTTCAGTGTCTCGGTAAATTCAATTAAATAGCCACGTTGAAAAAAATGATAGTTATAATTGCTAATATAAAAAGCAACAATATGTAGCAACATTAACATCACAATATCTTTATTAGTTAGACTAAAGTTTGAAATTAAATTTATGATCATAATCACAACAAAAACTGTAATTAGTTGAATAAAAGCAATTCCTGTTTTTTGCAACTCATTTCTATTTTCAAACATCCCTACTCCTAAATGCTAATCTCTACTTTTTCTTTCCGTAATTTCCGTAATTGCCATAATTTCCGTAGGAGCCATATTTTTCTAACTGTATATCATATTTATTTAGAATAACTCCCAAAAATGGCGTTCCAGTTTGTTCTAATTGTTCTTTTGCCTTTTGCAATGTTTTCCGTTTTACATTTCCTGACTCAACGATTAAAACGCTAGCATCACATTTTTGAGCAATGATAGCCGCATCAATGACCAGTCCAATCGGTGGGGTATCAACAACGATATAATCATAATGGTTTCTGAGAATATCAATCATGATACCAAAGTTTTTACTTTGCAATAAAGCTGTTGGATTGGGTGAGACTTGTCCAGCTTCAATCACAAATAGATTGTCAATATTTGTTTCGCATAAACCGTTTGACAAATCTGTCGCACCAGCTAGATAATCTGTCAGACCTGTGATTTTATCACGCGTTTTAAAAATCCCTGACATGACAGAGTTACGAATATCTGCGTCAATTAGTAAAGTATTATATCCTGAACGTGCAAAAGCAATGGCTAGATTTGTAGAAGTCGTTGACTTCCCTTCTCCAGACTGTACAGAAGTGACAGCAATGACCTTAATATTATCCCCACTAAGCTGAATATTAGTTCTTAAGGCATTGTAGTATTCTTCTGTTTTCTTTATCGTTTTTTCTTTATTTTTAGCTAATTCTAAACTCGGCATTATTTTCCCCTCTTATAGTTTATTCATATTTGGCACAACTCCAAGAAGAGTAATTCCCAGCGCTTCTTCCACATCTTCTGGCTTTTTCACTCGGTCATCTAACACTTCAACGACAAGAATCACAACTGAGATTAAAACCCCTCCTGCAAGAAAACCAATCAAGGTATTGCGTCTAATATTTGGTGAAGAAGGGGAATTTGGTACTTCTGCCTCTTCTAACGTTGTTACATCGGATACTTTGGTAACAGCAATAATTTTTTCAGCTGCAATTTGACGCAAACTATTAGCAATACGCGCAGCTTCTTTGGCATCCCCATCTGAAACAGCGATAGACACAATACGCGTATCCGTTGGGACAGTGACATTGATTTTTTTAGCTAATGCGCTTGGTTGTACATTTAACTTCAAGTCATCAATCACTTTTGCTAACACATCTTGAGATAAAATAATTTCTTTGTAGTCTTTTACCAAGTATGTCCCAGCTTGAAGGTCTTGATTGGTAAGAGTAGAATTTTCATTGGCTTGTCGATTTACAACGTAAATACGAGTTGTACTAGTATAATTCGGCTTTATAATAAAGGTACTATAGCCTAAAGCAACAATAGCCATTGCAAAAGCGGTCACAATGATGAGAAATTTTCGTCTCCACAGGGTCTTAACTAATGATAGAACATCAATTTCCACCGTCTGATTATCTTGATTTTTCATTTCTTCTCCTAAATTAATTCGTCTTTTAATAATATTTCTTGATTTTCGCGAAATAGTGTATCAGCATATGCTTTGCCATACTTTTTAGAGATAATTTGGTAGGCTTCCTGCATATAAGGAGGACGTGGACCTAAATTGTGCATATCACTCGCCACAAAGTGCACTAAATCCTGCTCCATAAAGAATTGTGCCCGCTTCTTCATGAATTTATACTTTTCACCAAATAACTTCGGTTTGAGGACGCTGGAGCTGTTGATTTGCATATAACAACCCATGTTAATCAAATCCTGCACTTTTTTCGTTTCATTCTCCAAGCAATGATAACGCTCAATATGAGCTACAACTGGTGTAATTCCTAAACGGAGCACATTGTTTAAAGCGCTGTGGATTTCCCTATATGGTGTCGTCATACTAAATTCAATTAAAGCATAACTCGTTCCGCCTAAAGTTGGGATGATTTTCTTATCGAGTTTTTCTAAAATATCGCTGGTATAATAAATTTCAGCCCCATACAAAATAGTGAGATCATCTGCTACTTCTTTAGCGATTTCCTGAACCTCATGAAAATTTGCCGCGATTTTTTCTTCAGGAGTTTCAAACATTCCCTTTCTACGATGAGAAGTTGAAATAATCGTTCGAACTCCTTGGCGATAACTTTCCGTCAAAAGCTCTCGCGTATCCTGACGTGTCTTGGGCCCGTCATCTACATCAAACACAATATGCGAATGAATATCAATCAATCTTATTTACCTTCCATCACTTTCTGAATTGCCGCTTTGGCTGCATTCAAGCTATCTTGATTTAATTCCATCATGTAAAGATTCGCATCTGGCATAGCATAAGACGGAAGGTCTGTCCGTCCCTCACCTGTAACAGCTTGAGAAGTCACAGTATAACTACCGCCAGATTCTAGTTGTGTATTAATGAGATTCATCATCGTTTCAAGACTCATATTGGTTTGAACTGAATTTTGTAAACCTGAAATAATCTCATTGTAATTCTTCAAAGCATGTGTTGAAGTCAACTTTTTAATAATTGCCGCAATTACTTTTTCTTGATTTTTACCACGGTCGTTATCTCCGCCGCTCAATGAATATCGTTCTCGCACAAAGCCTAGAGCCTGCTCAGAATTTAGATGAACATCTCCTACACCAAAATGATAATTCCCGTGCAAACTTGTAAATTCTTGGTCATTATAAACGTCAATTCCACCTAGCAAATCCACGAGTTTAAGGAAAGAAGTGAAATTGAGACGAACATAATAATTTGTTTTAATGCCGTAGAGATTTTCCAATGTGTGAATAGACGCTTCCACGCCATAAATACCAGCATGCGTTAATTTATCATTTTGGTTGTTGCCACCATCAGCAATCGGCACATAGGCGTCACGCGGTGTTGTTGTCAACAACACTTTCTTCGTTTTGCGATTCACCGTCATGATAATATTCACATCAGATCGAGAAACAGATGAAACGGGACCATAAGTATCAATACCACTGACATAGATGTTAAAGACATCGTTATTAGTAGCTGGTGACTGAGCGTTTTCAATCTTTTTACTAATCTTGTAAGTATAGATTTTCTTAATTTTTGAAGCGTAGTCTGGATATTCGTTTTCAATGACACTTTCAAAAACGCTGTTTAGCACCATGGCCTTCGCCTCACCGTTCATCAAAGACTTATAAGCTGTCAGATAAGAAGATGACTGGTCAACCGTCAGGTTTACTTTTTTCGTTTGCGCTAGGTTATCTGTCAATACCTTGATATTATTTGCATCATTTGCCGTTGGTGCTAGAACGTTTTTGACTTGGCTAATATCTTTGATATCGCTATTTTTCGGTACCACTACGCTCATTTCATATTCAGAATAGTTGGATGTTGCATTTAGCCCGTTAGACAAATCCAGCACTTCTTTAATGGCATACATCGCACCTGAACTTACCAGAATCGCTAAAATCAGTATAATCGTCGTTGTGACACGCGCTTTATTTTTAAAAATTAAAAAGCCAGTTCCTAGTGCTCCAACTGCTAGCAAGATTGATACCAAAACATTCATGTACCGAAAGGCTAAAATGTTATATCGGAACATTGAAAAAATCAACAATGCTGCTAACAATGCAAAGATGACTAGCAAAGCAATATTTAAGATCCGATTGCTTTTCTTCTTAGCAGAGCGCGATCTTTTTTGGACCATTTGAAACTCCTATGCAAAAATATTCATTTTATTATCCCTATTATAGCATAAAATAACTGAAAGTTAAACATTCTTTAAGAATTACAAAAACTTTAAATGATAAATGCGTTTTCAATGCAGTTCTTCGCTGTTACAATTCCAAACAACAAAAAAGCAGGAACATTCAGTCCTGCCTTGGTTCAAATTTATTCTGTTTCATCTCGATTAACTTGCTCGAAATTTTCTTTGCTGTCATTTAGCCTATCCCAGATGACAACTTTTCCAGCTTTGAGAGACTTTTGCACATCAATGATTCGTTGGTTAGAAGAACCACGAAATTGCAACATGAGATTTTTCTTGGCTTTGTCAAACCGTCCATCGACCAGGATGTCAATAAGACTCAGCAGTTCCAGCTTATCGGGTGTTTCCAACATCATTTCTTCCCATGTGTAGCCCGTCCAAGACCAAATATCTTTATTTGGCAATTCCTTACGAATCCGCTTAACCAAGGGAATGAGAATACCTGTATTGAGAAAAGGCTCTCCGCCAAGCAAAGTCAACCCTTGAACATAGGGCTCTGCTAGATCTTTCATAATTTGCTCTTCCAGCTCATGCGTATAAGGAATCCCTGCATTGAAAGACCAAGTTGCTACATTGTAACAGCCCTCACAATGAAACATGCAGCCGCTGACATAGAGGGAATTACGCACTCCTTCGCCATCTACAAAATTAAAAGCTTTGTAGTCAATAATGCGCCCCTTGCTTAACTCTTCACTTTTCCACTCACCTGGTTTCGGTGTATTCCATGTCATTTTTCTACCCCAACTCTATCCAATAACGCTCTTTCCTAGCTCGTACATTTTCCAACACTCCACCATTGGCCAAAATCACTGCTCGACTAGCAGCATTATCCATATCGCAAGTAATCAGAACGGGAGAGAGCGCTAATTTTTTGGCTTCAAGTAAAGCCAAGGCTAATTGTTGTTTACCATACCCTTTCCCCCGCTCACTAGGCCGAATGCCATAGCCAATATGCCCGCCCAACTCTAAGTAAAAATCATTTAGTGTCATACGAAGCCCTAAAAAACCTAATGCACGATCATCTGCAAAGGAAGCAAACAAAATAGCTGGAACACACCCTTCTTTCAAATTCAGTCCTGCCTCTTGATCACGATTGATTTGCAACCAATCTTCGTAATTTTCTGCACATGCCCAAGTGCTTTCTACACCGCCATTCATGAGAAGCCCCTGCTCTTTGTATTCTGCAATCATTTCAAGTATCGCTTCTTTATCTGCCAATTCTGGTCTTCGTAATTCCATAAATTACTCCTAATTCAAATCTATCCAATAGCGTTCGGTGCCCTGTCGGATGTCTTCTAATATGCCCCCGTTTTTTAAAATAACTGCCCTACTAGCAGAATTGTCCTCCGCACAACTAACTAGCACTCGGTGGATATTCTTTGAAGCAGCGACAAGAAGCCCTTCTTTCAACATAGCGGTCGCATAGCCCTTCCCCTGCATAATTGGACGAACGCTATAACCAATATGACCGCCATGTCCGCGTAAATGTTCATTCAGACGCAAGCGTAAATTTAGAAAGCCAACAGCCTGTCCTTTATCAAAGGCAACAAACTGTATAGCCGGCACCCATGTATTAGGAATATTGAGACCCATTTCCGCATCTTGGTTTCCAGCAATCCAATCTTCATAAACGAAATTTTCCTTGTCCCAAAAACCGCCATCGTGTGCAGCATTCGACCTTTCAAATTCTAGTATGAGGTCTATCACCGCCTCTTTATCTTCTAATCTTGGTCGTCTTAATTCCATTTTTCTCACCTTGATAGAAATAGAGTGAGACTAGCTTCATGCAAACCTCACTCTTTCTCCTATTTTTTCTTTGTTTTTTGTAAGAATTGTTCTCGCAAATTTGCAACACGATCTTTTTTATTGACTCCGCCTTTGGAATGCTTTTCATGATAGCGTGTCACTTGTGCCTTGCCCTTATCGTCTAATTGATATTTTCCCATTAGAATTCCTACTTTTCTACATGATGTCCTTCGAACTTGATTGTTGAACCATTCATGTGTTTAACACGAGCTGAAATCTCCTTGTGACGTCCATTTACCATCGGACGGGCTTGAGGATTTCCAAGATAACCACAAGTTCGCTTGACAACATCAACTGTCTTAGGATCGCTATTGCCACAGTTTGGACAAGTAAATCCACGTTCTGTTGGCGTGAAATCCCCTTCAAAATCGCACTTATAACAATGGTCAATCGGAGTATTGGTTCCCAGATAGCCCACACAATCGTAAGCATAGTCCCAGACTGATTCGAGTGCTTTCGGATTTTGTTGTAGAACAGGATATTCACAGTAGTGAATAAAGCCTCCTGAAGCCCCGGCCGCTGGATAATCTTTTTCAAAATCTAATTTTTCAAACGGTGTCGGATTTTTACGGACATCATAGTGGAAACTATTCGTATAGTATTCCTTATCTGTAATATCTTTTACCAGACCAAATTTTTCTGTATCCAGACGACAGAAGCGGTCGGTCAGACTTTCAGACGGTGTGGAGTAAACTGAGAAGTGATAATCATATTGGTCAGACCACTCTTCGACACGGCGTTTCATTTCACGAACAATGTCTACTGTAAATTTCTTAGCTTCTGGATTGTGTTCCCATTCACCACCATAAAAGACAGTCGCTACTTCATACAGACCGATATAGCCAAGAGAAACCGTTGCTCTGCGATGTTTAAAGAGTTGATCTACCTTGTCATATTTACCAAGACGTTGCCCAAAAGCGCCATATTGATAAAGGATAGGAGCATTAGCTGGCGTCGCTTCTTTTGTACGTTCCACACGATAGACAAGAGCATCTTCAGCGATATTCATCCGTTCATTGAAGATTTCCCAGAATTTATCCATGTTGCCTTCAGATTCGAGGGCAATTCTTGGAAGGTTGACAGTTACAACCCCAAGATTCATACGACCAGAATTGACTTCTTGTCCATTTTCATCTTTCCAACCTTGTAAGAACGAGCGGCAGCCCATTGGAACTTTGAAAGAACCCGTTAATTCCACAATCTTGTCGTAAGACAAGACATCTGGATACATCCGCTTCGTAGCGCATTCCAAGGCCAACTGCTTAATGTCGTAGTTTGGACTACCAGGTTCCAAATTCAAGCCACGCTTCAATGTAAAAATCAATTTAGGGAAGATGGCTGTACGGCGCTCAGAGCCAAGACCTTTGATGCGGATTTGAAGAATAGCTTTTTGAATTTCACGCTCAAAACGATTGGTTCCAAGTCCAAAACCAAGTGAGGTAAATGGCGTTTGTCCATTTGATGTAAACAAGGTATTGATTTCATACTCCAAAGATTGCATGGCATCATAAATGTCTTTTTTAGTCTTTGTCCAGGCAAACTCTTCTTGCTTTTCAGGAAGCACCCATTCACGTGCATCCTTCAAATGTTTTTCATAATTTTTTTCAGCATAAGGCGCCAAAACTTCATCAATTCGGTCAGCAGAGCAACCACCATATTGACTAGAAGCTACGTTTGCAATGATTTGAGAGATTTGCGCAGTCGCTGTTTGAATGGATTTCGGACTTTCGACTTCAGCATTTCCAATCTTAAAGCCATTTGCCAACATGCCCTTAAAATCAATCAAACAGCAATTCGTCATCGGTGTATAAGGACTGTAATCCAAATCGTGATAGTGGATGTCTCCTTTTTGGTGTGCATTTGCCACATGTGGTGGCAGCATTTGCAAACCAATCGATTTCCCAACAATTCCCGCCGTCAAATCACGTTGAGTATTGAAAACATCGCTGTCCTTGTTGGCATTTTCATTGACAACCGCTTGATCTTTATTCAGCAATTTGCCGATTGTGAAGTTGATATCTGTTGCTTTTGAACGCGCAAAATCGCGTTGGGTACGGTAAGTAATATAACTTTCTGCAATGGCGTATTCATTGGCATTCAGTAATTCGTGTTCCACGATATTTTGAATTTCATAGATTTTAACGCCCGCAGGAAAACGTGAAATCACTTCTGCTACGATTTTATTGGTAATACCTTCAAGTTTTGCTTCTAACAACGGAGTCATCGTCGTTACTTCTTGGCTAGCCTTGACAAGAGCTTTGTAGATCTTGTCTGCGTCAAACGCCACACGACGACCGTCACGTTTTTCTACATAAATATCAGCAAATCCTTGTACTGTTTCTTCTTTTAATGCAATCATGAGCTCCTCCATTCGTATAAAACATATTATATCACTCCAATAAAAAAAATCAATATCTTGTGGTGAAAAACTTTAAATTTTATTTTAAACACAAGATATTGATTTGTTATTTCAACTTATAGAGCTTGAAATGATTGAGTTTTAGGTCTGTCTGCTGATAATTTTCTTTTAATTGTTTTTTGATATCTTGCAGAAGAGACACTTGATTGTTGACCAAAATATAAGCTGGGGGCGTTTCTTTCAAGTTATTCACTAGGGATATTTGATTTTCATCTGTTCCTTGGTACAAGCTAGGGGTTAAAATCGGTACCGCAGATAGGCGCCCACTCGCTTGGTAGAGAGCTGCCGTTGTGTCCCAAGCATAGATTTTATCAGTATTCTTTGATTTGCTCTTGATATAATTTGCCGCAGAAATACGCTCACTTGTTTCGCCTGTCGATAAAACATACTGATTGACAAACGGAAAACCAATTAAGTAAATCATGGCTAGAAGCGGTAAAAAAGCATTCTTTGCAACATACGTTCCTAAAATAGATGTAGATTTTTGTACACGGCTATGACGTCCACCTCTTTTAAGTTTACTTTTTCCTAACCACATACTGAGCAGAATCAGGAAGAATGGTAAAACAGGCAACAGCTGATAAGCGCCTTGATCTGGTAAAAAGAAAACAAATAAAACTAAAATTAAGGACGCGAAAAAACTAAATAGCTGCAGGAAACGTTCCAAAGAATTTGCTGGCAATGAAAAACTTCTCACCCAAGTCACAACTATACCAAGTCCAATAATAAGTCCTCCATAAAGCAAACCATTGTACAATAAATGCTGTCCTGAAAAATGCAAGCTATCCCAAGGATAAAGAATCTGGCTTATGGCAAGCCCAAAACTGCCATTCAAAACCGTATAATAACCTAGCGGATAAAATACAAGCGAGAATCCTACCAAAATGGCAAATAATTGATACAGGCCGCGCGCTTTTTTCTTTGCCCAAATATTATAAACTAGCAGAGCAAGGAAAGTCACCAAATAAAATACAAGGCTCGTCACCGGATCAATCATAAACATCAGCGCACCAAGTGCTCCAAAGCCAATAAAACCTCTGTCGCTTGCTTCTCCTGTCACATAACGCATCAGAAAGTACAGCGACCCAAAGACAAATGGGAAAGCAAAAATACTAGAGTATAAGCCGCCCCAGCCTAAAGCGAGCGTCAAACAATAGAATAAAGAAAGGATTTTGATAGAAGTGTTTTTTACAGCCGTTAATTGATATACAATTTTAAACAGATAAATTCCTGCAACAAACAAAGCCAAGCATTGCATTGCCGCAAAGAAAATATTGCCCATGAAGAGACTACCCGCCCAATTAGCTAGATAATAAAGCAGACCACTCGTTCCATAAATATTTCCATAAATAACCTGACCTTGCGCCATTGCCCAACCTGCATATAAATTTTGAGATTGCAGATTAGTAGCAAGGTTGGTCAAAAATGGATTGGCAACACTTAAAACGCTCAATAATAAGCTCCACAAAAATAAAACGACAAAGGGCGTTGACGCAGGTTCTATAAAAACTTTTTTCTGCTCACTCTCTTCGTGAACTCTCTCTACTACTGGTTCTTGTTCAGTCATTGTGTCGTACATAAAGGTTCTCCTTGATATCAGTCCTATCTAGTATATCAAAATCTCCTCTATCTGTCAGCTTGATTCTGACACATTCTTCATCTTTTGCAAAAGTAAAGTGTAGTATTCCAATTCTCGAAAACGATGATAACTTACAGCCGCATACTCTTTCAAAAATTCTTTTTCTTCACTTGTTAAATCGATAACCATTCTGCCTCCTTTTACTAGATTATTCGTAAAAAAGAAAAATTCCTCTCATTACAAGAGAAATTTTATAGCATCGGTGCAAATAATTCGACAATTTCTTTAATCAAGCGTTGATACCAGGTATTTTTAATGGTATCTTCATGTATTTCTTGTGAGGTTTCAAACAATTCCTCAAAATCTCGCTTCAAGTCAAACATAGCAGGCGTTTTATACATCAAAACAGCATTTTCATAGTGATGAACTAAGCTGCGGTAATCAAAATTGATTGTTCCGACAACACCAAAATCATCATCAGCCACTACATGCTTACTGTGAATAAAGCCCGGTGTATACTCATAAATCCGAACCCCAGCCGCCATTAAATCCGGATAAGCTCCTCGCGTAATAAGCTGAATGATTTTTTTATCTGGAATATAAGGTGTCACAATGCGGACATCTACCCCCCGCATAGCAGCATTTTTGATGTCTTCCGTCAAATCATAATCAATGATTAAATACGGCGTGGCAATATACACATAATCTGTCGCCTGGCTGATTATATTTTGATAGACATTTTTACCCACTTGAGCTTTATACATGGGCTTCGGGCCGCTTCCATACGGAATATAGAGCCCTGACGCATCTACAGCTTTGTTGTCCAAATGATAGCGATCGAAATCACTGATTTTCCCACGGTTGATATACCAGTTCATCAGAAACAGCCGTGTCAAGGCTTTTACAGCGCGCCCGTTCAGACGAATCCCACCGTCTTTCCAGTGACCAAATCGCTCGATGTGATTGATATATTCATCTGCCAGATTGATGCCACCAGTATAGCCAATCTGCCCGTCAACGACGAGAATTTTACGATGATCTCGATTATTATAAGCCACCGTCATCCGCGGAATCACTTTGTTAAACTTATGAGCGTCAATCCCCATAGCCTGCAATCGGCTGGTATAATCTCCCGGAAGAGTTGCCATACAGCCAATGTCATCATAGAGCATTTTCACTTCCACACCTTGGACTGCCTTTTCACGCAGAATATCCAAAATACTATTCCACATGATACCTTCTTCCACAATGTAATATTCTAAAAAAATAAATTTTTCTGCTTTGCGTAAATCTTCCAGCATTTTCTGGAACATCTCTTCTCCCAAAGGGAAAAATTGCGATTCCGTGCCGTCGTAAACATCCGCATTATGATCCATGCTGAGAAGCGACTTAATAATCCCGTAAGCTGATTTATCTGTTTTTTTCAAGTCTAACCGCAACTCATAGCTATTGTCCTCACGAAATTTCATCTGATCCATATTTTTTAGCTGTTTCAGTTCACTTCTGGATAATCGGCGCTCGCCAAACATCAAATAAAGCAAGGAGCCAATGACTGGAACAAACGCTACCAAGAGCCAAGTTACTTTACTTTCCGGTGTCATTGAACGATTGACAATCGCTAAAATCGTTGCCAAGCTGAATAAAATCACAAAGACAATCCATAAAGTAGGTGTCCAGCGACCAAGCCAAAAGAAAAACCAAAAAATGAGCGCAAGTTCTAGTAACATGATAATAATACTGAAACCATATTTTGACATCAATAGCTGAAATTTCCTAAGATTCATTTTCTCTCCCTGTTTTTACTTAGTACTAGTATAACGGGGATTTCCTAATAAATCAAGCCAGAATCACTCATTCTTCGATATTCAAAGTATTTTTTCATTAGAGCAAAAAAGAGTAAAAGAAAAGTTGTGGTTCGTAACCAGCCACTTTCTCTCCTACCCCCTATCTCTACATTTTAACTAGAATACTGATTGTTGTCCACTACCAATTTAGAAAGCGGTTAGAAGCAACAGATAAAGTTCATGAAGCAAGCCCCTTTGTGAATAATTCACTAAAACAAATGCAGCCTCTCATATCGACTTGTATGAATCAATAAACTTAAAGTCCAACGCGTCCTTGTTCTCGCAAACTCATATCAAATTTTTATCAAGAAATTTTGCACCAACATTAGACAAGTTATTGCTTCGTTAAAACGACCGTATCATTTTCTCCATTTTCTTGCTCAATATCCTCAATCGTTAACCGTTTGCCATCAATCATATAACGCTCAATGTCATCACCAATCGTCATTCGCTGATTTGTCGGATCAATGCTCACCTGTTTTACTTTCTCTTTACCGTTTGGCTCTTTTTCTGTCCACGTACCACCATTTCCTTTGATAACCAAAGTAATCTCATCTTCTTCGTCCATACCTTTATAAGTACCGTCTAATTTTTCTGACGAATTTTCTGCAATAGTTGGCGAATCACTACTCTCACTTGAGACTGTAGTTGATTGGCTGCTTGAGACAGATTGAGAGGACGGTGAAGTTTGGTTAGACTTGGTACACGATGTCAAAATGATAAGTCCTATCAGAAAAAATATGACGTAGCTGAATTTCTTTAAATGTGCCATTTTCCCCTCCTTTACCTGCATTTCTATTATACCATTCACCATTCTAATCAGTCAATTTCTTTCTCCAAAAGAAAAGCACGAACTTCCGCAATAAAATAAAGAGAACCTGTTACAAAAAGGAGCTGATTGTCATTAGCGCTTTTAATAAATTGTTCGATAAAGTCCTGATAAGAGGCAATGTAGAGACCATTTGTAAAGTCCTGTTCATTTGCTGCACCGTCATCCTCAAAAGTCGTTACGAACAACTGCACATGAGGCAATTCCTGCTGAAGATAAGACAGCATCCCCTGATAATTTTTGCGTTTCAAAGCACCGAATAAGAGAAAGATTTCTTTTTGTCCTTGCTGGCGAATAAACTCCACCAAACGTGACAAAGCGGGTAAATTGTGAGCCCCGTCCAAATAAATTCTTCTCTCAAAATATTCCAGTCTCCCTGCCCAATGGGTCTCTTGCAAAGCCTTGCGTATCCATTTTACTTGTGGTTGCCAATTTTGCTGTTTCATGAATAAAAGAAAACTTTGCAAAGCAACAGCTGCATTTTCTTCCTGATAAGTACCTTTGAGACCCAGCTGTAAACCAACTATCATTTTATCTTGATTAGAAAATTGTCCTTTTGAAAATGAAAAATCCCTACCGTATTCATACAAAACAACTCCCAACTCATCTGCGCGCAATTCGCAGACCCTTCTAGCTTCTTCAGCCAGCGGCCCGATAACAGCTCGTTCCTTTTTCTTGAAAATTCCTGCTTTCTGCTCCGCAATTGCTACTATGGAGTCTCCTAATGTTTCTTGATGATCCAATCCTACAGACGTTACAACCGCAACATCTCCTATCACTACATTTGTTGCATCTAAAAGTCCACCAATTCCCACCTCAATTAAAGCCACATCTACCTGCTCTTCTTCGAAATACAATAAAGCTATGAGTGTTAAAATTTCAAAATAAGATAATGAATCTTGTGTCCGCAAAAGTTGCCTTTCCATTGCTTGAATACGGCGCCCAATTCTAACAAAATCCTTGTCAGAGATTGGTTTATGATTGACACAAATCCGATCATAAATGCTCACCATATGAGGTGACGTAAAGGTTCCCACCTTCTTTTTATGCTCTGCAAATAATTGACTCATAAAAGCAATGCTTGAGCCTTTTCCGTTCGTTCCTGTCACATGAATAATGGGATAATTTTCTTCCGGATGATCCAAAAGACTTATAGCCTGTCTCATTCGCTCTAAACCAGAGCGAAAATTTAAACCAATGCGACTCTCTAGCCACGTTTCAATTTCATTCATATTCTTCTCCCAGCAAAAAGGGAGTGAAACAGAACCAGACTTTGGTTCATGTCACACCCCACAATTTACTTGAATGGCTGGAACTCTTGCTCCACATGGGAATTAACCAACCACTCATTCGTATACCATAAAATAACGATTCACACAGCCTTTTAATCTCTTCATCGTCTGTAATACGAAAAGCTAGTGTACGCAATTTTTATTCTTCCATAAAGCTATTGAAAACTTCTTCAATCATATCCCATTCAGCATCTGAATCTTCTGGGATTGGTTGCAAATCGCCTTCTGTTCCGTCCTCATTTTCAGTAAACGAGTAAGCTTGAATTTCTACCTCGCCATTTTCATCTTCTTCTGCGCTAGCTGGAATTAAGAGAACATAGTTTTTACCAAATTCTTCTTTTCCGTCAATGGTCAAGAGAATTTCAAACAAAGTTTCATTTCCTTGCTCGTCTACTAGCGTAATCAACTCACGCTCTTCGTGTTCATGGTCATGGTTATGATCGTGTGCCATGTTTTCTCCTTTATTATTAAAAATTTCGATCTAAATAATTCTGCAATATGAGCTGCGCTGCGAGCTTATCAATCACTTTTTTTCGCTTCTTTCTGCTCACATCCGCTTGCTCAATCAGCATTCTTTCCGCAGCTACCGTTGTTAGACGCTCATCTTGGTATTCAACTGGCAAATGAAATAATTGCTCAATCTTAGCACCATAAGTTTGACTTGCTTCTACACGTGGTCCGCTTGTATTGTTCATATTTTTAGGGAGTCCTACAACGAACTTATTAACCTTATATTCTTTTACAAGCTCACTCAAACGATCAAAACCAAATTCCCCTTTTTCTTCATCAATAGGAATAATTTCAAGTCCTTGAGCTGTAAAACCAAGTGGATCACTAACTGCGACACCAACTGTTTTTGAACCAACATCTAACCCCATAATTCTCATTAGAGATCAATGCCTTGCCCTTTCAAATAATAACGAACTAATTCTTCTACAATCTCATCACGTTCATATTTACGAATTTGATTTCGTGCATTATTATAGCGAGGTACATACGCAGGATCACCACTAAGCACGTATCCCACGATTTGGTTGATTGGGTTATAACCTTTTTCATTCAGCGACACATAGACATCTTTCAATGTTTCACTAATCTCTTTTTTGTTTGAATCATCAAGATTAAAACGTACTGTCTCATCTGTAAATCCCACAATTACACCTTCTTTCACTAGAATACCCATATTATAGCACATTTCAATACTTTTCACAAATGAAAGAGGTTGAAAAAGGGAGTGGGACAAAAATCGGTAATTTCGAAGAAATTTGATTTTGTCGTCCCACCCCCGCACAGTTGAGTAGGGCTGTAAAGGTTGATTTATCAACCGCATAGAACCCACTCAACCGCTGCAACTTGCAAGAAACTCATAAAAATCTGACGAGGTTAAGGACTTTTGTCCCAGCCTCTTTTTGTTTCATTATACACCTATAAAATCATGGATTTGCAACTTCTTTAGCTCCAGCTGCCTTGACAGACTCAATATATTGTTTTGGTGTTAAATTTTTAATAGTTGAAAACATAGAGCCATATGTATCTAGTTTTGATGCTTCATCAAGGTTGATTTTGCTCATATCAATATTGATTGTAACTTTAATAATATAGTCTTTTGTAATGTCTGTTTTAACATCAACACCGCCCAAAGACTTAAATTTATCCAATCCTGCGGCCTTTTCAAAAGCAGAAATCAAGTGCGGCTTAGTGCTTTCTAAATCTTGACCCGCTAATACACTCTTCATATTTTCAGGAAGTATTTGTTCAAGATTTATCACAAACTTCTTAAAGGTTTTTCCTTCATAAGAAATAGTTTGCGTAAGTGTTTGTTCAATCCCTTGGACAGTCTGTTTTTGTTGAAAAGACTTGGTCACAACAGAATCCTTTTTCACAACACTCGAACCAGTCTTACTATCCCCTGACTGATTCTGACCGGATTTTTGACCACAAGCTGTGAGCAGCAACAAACTTGCTCCTAACAAAACAACCGATTTTCTCATAAAAATATCCTCCTTGTATTTTAGAGCTTTATAAGAATAGTATACCATCTTTTGTAAGCGTTGTCAAAACGGCCTGTCTAAAAAGGCAACCAATGATTGACAGTTATTGATTGACTTCCGTTGCACCACTCGCAATCTGATTTTCAACATATTCTTTTGGTTTCATTTTTAAAAATTCTTTTAATTTCATATTTTTTAAATATTCAGTATCAGCGGCCTTATTAACATCCAAAACTTGAAAATCAAAAGTATGAACTCGCTTCAATTCTTGATCATTTATAATTTCCAAAGAGGTCGAAAAACCTTCCAAACTTTTTGCTTGTGTAAATTTTTCATCTTCAGCCAAAGATTTCTCCAATAATTTTTGCGCTTCAGCAACTCCAACTTCCGCAACTACTTTTTTCATTTCTTCTTTCATCGGCATGATTTGCTCAATCGTTAAACTTAAAAATTGATCGCCTTTGTAAGTAATTGTTTGTGTTTGTTGAATCCCTTCAGCTGTTTTAGGGAATGATAAGGTTTTTGTCACAACTGTTTCTTTTTCAGCGTTTGCAATAACTGGCAACGTACTATCAATTGATTGCTTGCTTGTTTTTGATTTTGTTTCTTTTTTTTGACCACATCCTGCTAAGACTGTAAGAATAATGGTTAATAGAATCAGGCTTCTTTTCATGGATTAACTCCTCCTCATTCTTTATTTTATCATATTTTTAATATCAATAAACATCGAAATAAAAAAGAGTGGAAATTCCACTCTTTACAAGGCCGCGCGTAAACGCGCTTCTGTATTTTCAACATTACGAACCGAGCGAGGTAAGAATGCACGAATATCATCTTCTTTGTAGCCCACTTGTAGGCGCTTGTCATCTACTAAAATAGGGCTTTTCAAGATGCGTGGAGTTTCCATAATCAAGTCAATCACTTCACTCACACTTAATTCTTCAATATCTACACCTAAGCCTTTTGCATAACGATTTTTTGAAGAAACAATGCTTGCAACCCCATTTTCAGTTTTTGTTAGAATATCTAATAACTCTTCTTTTGTAATTCCTTCTTTACCAAGATTTTGTTCTTTATAAGTTAACTGGTGAGCATTGAGCCATGTTTTTGCTTTTTTACAACTAGTGCAACTTGAGACAGTATAAATTGTAATCATGTAAGTACTCCTTTCGCCACACGGTACTATTATCATACTATATTATACCACAAAATCCCTCCGTCTTGCGACCTATTTTTAAAAAATTATTCCTCAATCTCAATCGTGTCATCCAAATCTAGTGTGACTTCCTCCACCTTGTTTGCTGATTTAGTTGCTTCTGCATTTTTTTCATCTTCAGCATCATCCTCAATCAAACCGTAATGCACTCGAACTTTATAATCAATTTCATCAAAAATTTCTGGATGATCTACCAAGTATTTCTTAGCATTTTCAGACCCTTGACCAATCTTTTCATCATTATAAGAATACCAAGCACCCGCTTTTTTGATAATATCAAGGTCTGTCGCAATTTTAATCAACTCGCCTGTTTTAGAAATTCCTTCACCATACATGATTTCTACGAAAGCTTCCTTGAATGGCGGAGCAACCTTATTCTTCACAACCTTAATCTTGGTTTCCTTACCAACATTGGTATCTTTCTCATCACCAGTCCCCTTGATTTGGGTATTTCCACGAACATCTAAACGAACAGACGCATAGAATTTCAAGGCACGACCACCAGGTGTTGTTTCTGGATTTCCAAACATAATACCAACTTTTTCACGCAATTGGTTGATGAAAATCGCAATTGTCTTCGTTTTGTTAATAGAAGCAGACAATTTACGCATAGCTTGACTCATCATCCGCGCTTGCAAGCCAACGTGACTATCTCCAATGTCTCCATCAATCTCAGCACGTGGTACGAGGGCTGCCACGGAGTCAATAACTACCAAATCTACCGCACCAGAGTCAATCAATTTCCCAGCAATCTCAAGACCTTGCTCACCAGAGTCTGGCTGAGAAAGTAAGAGTTCATCAATATTAACTCCAAGGGCTTGTGCATAAGCCGGGTCAAGAGCGTGTTCTGCATCAATAAAAGCTGCAATACCGCCTTCTTTTTGAGCTTGCGCTACTGCATGAAGAGCTACGGTCGTCTTACCAGAAGACTCTGGTCCATAGATTTCAATAATCCGCCCCTTTGGATACCCTCCTGCACCAAGAGCGATATCTAGCGCCAAGCTACCTGAACTCATGACTTGAACTTTTTGTTCAGCGCGCTCACCTAGGCGCATAATCGCTCCTTTACCAAAATCTTTTTCAATATTTTTAAGTGCAGTATCTAGCGCTTTTTGACGTTCCTCGCCAAATTTCTTTGAAATTTCTTCTAATTTTTTTTGTTTTTTCGCCATTTATTTCTCCTGTATAGTGATAAATTATTTTTTGCCTATCTAATTATTATAGCATATTTTCGTTTTTTAATAAAGTTTTTCGCAGCAGATTGAAAGTATGCAGAACGGCTATTTTACGTACATCTGTCCGACTGCGACCCGCAATATTAACCTTAATAGACTGAACATCCTCTGTAGTTGCTAAGCCGATATAAACTGTCCCTGCTGGATGTCCTTCTAAGCTGTCTGGACCTGCCACACCTGTCAAGCTCACCGCATAGTCACTAGCGGTCAATTTTCTTGCCTGCTCAGCCATTTTCTCCGCTGTAAAAGCTGAAACTACCCCATACTTTTCTAAGTCTGCCAAGGGAATGCCCAGCATTCGGCTCTTTTCCTCCATACTGTAGGTAACAAAGCCACCACTAAAAACATTGGAGGATCCAGCAAAGTTTGCCAAAGTTGCTTGAAAGAGTCCTGCAGTCAAACTTTCAGCTGCTGTGACGGTCTTTCCTGCTCTTCTCAGCAGTTCAAAAGCTGTTTGCCCCAGAGAATTATTATCTCCATAAGCGTAGAAAAGGTCTGCTAAATGTTGTTTCTCAAAAGTCTGTACTGCTAAAATTTTCTTTTCTAAATGAGCAAACTTAATATCTGCTTCCTTTTGATTAGTAGCCTTGGTGGACAATCGCAATGTCACCTCTCCCGTCTTAGCATAAGGAGCAATGGTCGGATCGGTCTGATTATCAATTAAATCTCCTAAAAGGGTTACTAATTGACTTTCACCGATACCAAAGAAACGTAAGACTCTTGAATACAATTTTTGACCAGTCGCTAAAAGTGGAACCAGCTTATTGTTCACCATAGGTTTTAATTCACTAGGCGGACCAGGTAGAACAACATAAGTCACGCCACTGACCTCAATCACGCCTCCTACTGCAAGCCCAGTTTCATTTTGTAGAGGAGTCGAGCCTTCCACTATCTGAGCTTGTCGCTCATTGTTTGGTGTTCGAGCATAATCCGGTCGACTTGCGAAAAAGCGGTCCAATTTCTCCGTAGCCATTCGGTCAAATACCAACCTACGATTTAAGAATTTTGCCAAAGTCTGCTTAGTCAAGTCATCTTCTGTTGGGCCTAATCCTCCAGTTAAGATGACCAAATTACTACGATTTCGAGCAATTTCTAAAATGGATAACAGACGAGCTTCATTATCTCCAACCGCTGTTTGGAAATACACATCTATACCCAGACTCGCTAATTTTTCCGATAAAAATCGGGCATTTGTATTGACAATCTGACCTGTCAGAATTTCAGTACCCACAGCAATAATTTCTGCTTTCATAGAACCTCCTACTTTACTATTCGCAATTGATTTTATTTTATCACAAAAAATCTTAAAAACTTCATTTTAAGAAAAGAATCTGTAAGCAAATTGATAAGACTAAGAATTTTTCAAAAAGAAAAAGTCTGGAATTGCCAGCCTTCTAATTTATAACTATAATTGTGTCACATCAATAATATGATTACCTCGATTATGGGAGTGAGGTAGAACTCATCTTGAAAATTTTTAGTTCGTAATCTCACCTCCGCAAGCTTGCTCAACAGTCTGGGAGACTGTTGAGACGGTGGATAAAGAAAATAAAGTTTTCGTCAAAATTGTTTTTGCGAGCTTGAAAAGCTAATACCCTGAGACTTGCTTCGCATCACCACAAAGCCGTGCTTTGAGTAATCAGCTACTATATCATTGATTTATCGCTTTATATACTTTGAAGTTGGAGACTTTCGCCCCAGCCTCTTCAAAAATGAGGATTAGCTTAGCAAAACTAGGGTTTATATAAAAAACAGACAATTTTGTACTGCCTGAGTGCCTTTAGTTTGCTGTGTTAGATAGACTCAAATGTGATAAAATAAAGAAAACAAAACTTTTAAGGAGATTTAATGATGTGGGCAGTTTTTGCATTTCTTTCTGCTTTATTTGCAGCACTGACATCTATCTTAGCCAAAATCGGGATTTCTGGTGTCAATTCTAATCTAGCGACAGCTATTCGGACAGTGGTCGTTGTTTTAATGGCTTGGGGTATGGTCTTTTTGACAAAAGGGCAACTCGGTCTTGCTAACATCAGCAAGAAAAGTTGGATTTTCTTGATTTTATCTGGATTAGCGACAGGCGCTTCCTGGCTCTGTTATTACCGAGCATTGCAGGAGGGAGAAGCCTCCAAGGTCGTTCCTATTGATAAGCTTAGTGTTGTCCTCACACTCATTCTTGCTTTTATCTTTCTCCACGAGGATTTTACTATGAAATCCTTGATTGGCAGCATTTTGATTACGATTGGAACTTTGGTCATGGTTTTGTAGTGATGTCATATCATCATAAATACAGTAACATTACGAAAAGTATAAAACAGTATCGGTCAATAAATATTGCACTGACTGCTCACATAAAAAATAGCAAAGCTATTAACATCGTTTGATTGTTTTTCTTGCTGGATTAAAATCGCAAGTCTCCTCATGGTCATTGGCGAGACCTGCCGCCTGCAGGAAAGAATAGACACAGACTGGTCCTACAAACTCGAAGCCTCGTCTCTTCATGTCTTTAGCTACTTCTTCGGACAGTGACGTTTTAGATGGAGCAAGTCTGTAGTCCTTTACAGGATTGTCAATCGGTGTAAAGTCTACAAAAGACCAGAGATAATGATCAAAACTGCCAAATTCTGCCTGTATTTTCAAAAAAGCTTGGGCGTTGGCACGTGTTGCATAGATTTTCCGACGATTTCGGACGACGGCAGGATTTTGTAAAATACCTTCTAACTCCGCATCTGTCATGACTGCCACCTGATGAACATCATAGCCATGAAAAGCTTGTCGGAAGGCTGCTCGTTTATTGAGAATAGTCTCCCAAGACAGTCCTGCCTGATAGGTCTCTAGGCAGAGCAACTCAAATAAAGCCCGCTCATCATGCAAAGGAATCCCCCACTCTTGGTCATGATAAGCGACATATAA
Organism: Streptococcus sp. HF-2466; assembly: GCF_015594645.1. Lineage (NCBI taxonomy): Bacteria > Bacillati > Bacillota > Bacilli > Lactobacillales > Streptococcaceae > Streptococcus > Streptococcus sp. HF-2466. The sequence continues at coordinate 51,516 of NZ_JADNQU010000004.1, read as the reverse complement.
AGGGTTATTCTCTTTTACCCAGCTACATCGTTTCATCTTTTCTCCTTTATTTTACCAGCATTTTGAGGGCAGATTTGATATAGTTTTCCGCGGTATCATTGGTTCCTTCAAAGAATTTCTTAATTTTCTTGAGTTCAGCCACCTTGTAGCCCAGAGCCAACATAGCTTCCATGGCTTCTTCCAATTCTTGATTGTCACTAGTAGCTGCAACAGCAACTTGCTTAGAAGCAACACCTGTTGCCACAACCTTACCTTCTAAGTCCAGCACCATTTGTTGGGCTGTTTTTTTGCCGATTTTAGGAAATTTTGTCAGATAAGTGATGTTTTTCTGCTCAATAGCCTGCACCAAACCGGCATTATCATCGGCAGCGATTATCGCAAGAGCAGAAACGGGTCCAATACCAGAAACCGAAATCAAATTGAGAAAAAGCTGCTTTTCATCTTCTGTGCGAAAACCGTAGAGGAGCTGGGCATCCTCTCTGACCACTTGATGAACCAAAACCTGAATTTCTTGATTGAGCTGACCTGAATAGGCATAAGGGTTAGCCACATGAAGGATATAACCAATTTGTCCTACTTCCACCACAATATACTTGGCTGTAATTTTACTTAAAATTCCTTTGAAATATTCGTACATCATGTCTCCTTTTCAACCCTTTTAGTATATCATATTTTTAACTAGAAAAAATTGAAACTGTGGGAGAAACCTCACATTGGATAGAAAAAAGCTAAAAAACAGAGAATATGGTGACTCTCTGTTTTCAGGATATTTAGTATTTCCCCAATTCTCTCAGGCTAGTATGGTTTTCCTGAATCCGACGGAACATTTTTTCCATATCAGATTTGGTGAAGTTGACCAAAACGGGACGACCGTGAGGGCAGTTGTAGGGATTGTCGCATTGTGATAACTGAAAAATCAAATCACGTGCTGAATAGTCATCTAAGCTGTGATTGGCTTTAATAGAGCGTTTGCAACTCATCATAATAGCCAGCTCAGCGCGATATTTCTTGATAGAGACTTCCTTGGTTAGAAGTAGCATATCGCACATCTCATAGATACCCGACTCGATCTCCTCTTCCTTAAGCCAAATGGGATGTTCACGAAGAATAAATTGATTAGTTCCGTATTCTTCAAGGAAAACACCGACTTCTTCTAAAAGAGTCATTCGTTGTTTCAGACGCAACATATCATCAGCTGGAAATTCAAAGATATAGGGAACCAGAAGCTGCTGCTGACTAGCATCTACATCTCCGATTTTTTCGCGGTAATATTCGTACTTTACTCGCTCTTGAGCTGCATGTTGGTCAATAATATAAAGGCCACCATTTCCTTGAGCAAAAAGGTAGGTGCCATGCATTTGCCCGAAATATTCCAATTCTGGAAAAGTTGAAGTTTCTTCTCCATCTAGCTTATCTAAAGCTCTCTCTAAGCTCGCCTGATCCAGCTCTGGATGATCTAGTTGATTGTAAGAAGGAGATTGCCTTTCTGCAAATTTGACAGAAGCAGCTTTTGAATTGAGTTCATCTGTATCAGCAGATTGTTGATCTAATCGGGCAGATTCCTCAAAAGAAGGTTGAGCTTCTGACACTTGTGGTTTCACAAAGAAGTCATTTCTTTCTTTATCGTAATAAAGTCGGTTCTCTTTGAGAGGGAGGCTGGTCTGCTCAGGCTTAATTGCTCGGTTAATGGTTGATTTGGCTAAATTCTCTAATGCGTCCGGAATCAAATCTTGCTCTTTCAAACTTGCAGCAATAGCTTGCGATATCAAGACCATAAGCTCTCGCTCCTTTGAAATCCGCACTTCTTGCTTGGTCGGGTGAACATTGACATCAGCAAGATATGGGTCAATCCGAATATCAATCACAGCGATCGGAAAACGTCCCACCATGAGCTTGCTACCATATCCATCTAAAATAGCTCGATTGAGTAGGAAATTCTTGATGTAGCGACCATTGATGAGGATAGTAATGTAATTCCGATTAGTCCTTGTTAATTCTGGCAAACTAATATAGCCTGATACTTCAAAATCCAAATCAGATGCTGAAATTTCAATCATTTTTTTGGCTGTTGTCAGTCCATAAATGCCAGCAATTGCTTGACGCAGATTTCCTGTTCCTGCTGTCCGTGTCATCTCTTTACCGTCATTAACAAGAGTGAAAGCGACCTCCGGATGAGCCAAGCTCAAACGATTCATCACATCTACAATATGAGATAGTTCCGCTTGTTGACTTTTCATATATTTCAAGCGAGCAGGCGTGTTGAAAAAAAGGTCTTCCACTTTGATTTTGGTGCCCCTAGGACAGCTGCTTGGTTCTACAGTTTCAATTTCTCCACCCTGAGCAATTAAACGCGTTCCATGTGCACCACTACTTGTCGCAGTTTCAATCGTCAAACGTGAAACAGAGGCAATGGATGGAAGTGCCTCGCCCCGAAAGCCCAATGTCCGAATTCGAAAAAGGTCGGCTTGTTTCTTGATTTTACTAGTAGCATGCCGCCGCAAAGCCAAGGAAACCTCCTCATGCTCAATTCCTTCACCATTATCAATGACTTGAATGCTCCTGAGTCCCGCTTCTTCAATCTCAACTATAATCTGAGTGGCACCAGCATCAATAGAATTTTCTATTAACTCCTTGACAACGCTGCTAGGTCGCTCAATAACCTCACCCGCTGCAATCTGATTAGCAAGATTTTCTGGTAGTTCAATAATTTTTGACATAGTTTTTGGTTTTACCCTTTCTAAACGTTGATTTAATAAGGTTCTGATGATGTTTACAGCTATCAAAAACTCAATTTGTTCACCTTTTTGTGGACTAAAGGGAGCTAATGGCTTTCTCAAAGTAAGCTACTGCTTCTTTTTCTTTGTCTCTTGATAGGTGGCTGTAGATGTCTAAAGTCATTGTAATATTTGCATGACCTAAGCGATATTGTAATTCTTTGTATGAGATACCAGCATTCAGCAATAAACTAGCGTGAGTATGGCGGAAAGCGTGAAAGGTAAAGCGAGGGATACCTGCTTCTTTACAACGGGTATCTAAAGCGCTTTGCCTAATTGCCAAATCAAAATATTCTCTTGTAGGGGTGGCAAAGACTACAGACGGAGCACGCGCCCCAGTCTCGAAAAATAGCTGGCGTTGCCTATTCTTGTATAGACGCAACATATTGACTGTTTTCTTGTCTATGCTAATAGTTCGATTGGCTGACTTGGTCTTAGCTGTACTAACCGCCTTTAAGCCTTTGTTATACGTTTTATTTACGGTGATTGTACTCTTATCAAGGTCTATGTCAGTCCATTCTAAGGCGCAGGCTTCACCAATCCGTAACCCTGTAGACAAGAGCAAATGATAAAGGACATACTCATAATACAAACCATAACGCTTGTACTGCTTCTTTTCTAGATTATCAAGAAAAGCCTTCAAATCATCTGGAGCAATAAACTTTACCTTGTTATCATCAGCCTTCTTTTGTCTTCTAGGAAGTATAATATCTCTAGCTGGGTTATTAGTGACAAGCTGCAGCAATATTCCTTGCTGAAAAATCCTCCTGATGATTGACCGTATTGTCACAAAGTTTTCAAAATATCTTGATAGTTGATTGATAAAAACTTGTATATCACTAGCCGTTATCTTGTCTAGTTGTCTGTTCCCAAAAACTGGGTAAATATGGGTTCTTAGATTGCTCAATGTTGCCTCATAGGTTTGTGGCTTAACGGTCAGCTTATAGCTTTCTAGCCATATATCAGCCAGCTCTTGAAAATTCTTGACCATGACTGCCTTTTGAATGGTTGAGCCATTCAGTTTAAAATCTATCTGGGCTTGTTGAGCTTTTGATTTAACCTCTTTTCTTGTCCGTCCTGTTACGCTGGTTTTTACTTTCTTACCTGTTACCTGGTCAACACCGAGATAAACACTAGCACGGTATACAGTTGTACCGTTTTTCTTTTTGACTTCTGTTATTCCCATGATATCCCTTTCTATCAGCAGGCAAGCCGTAAAAGTTTTAGATTGGGTTTATATCATGCTAGGAGCTACGAGAACACCCCTATTTTCGTTTGTTTTATGTAAGACGGTAAATTATACCAGAAAAGAAAACAAGCACTTAAAATGCGTTTTATGAGGTTATTTGTCAATCAGCCCTTTAAGCTCTTTCTCAAAGTCTGAATTTATCTTTTGGGTTTTATTGAAAAGTTGATACTCTAACTTTGCCTTATCCTTAGCAGCCTTAGAAGTGATTTTACCATGCCCCTCTAAAATATCGTATTCTTGGAAAGTCAAAAAGCGATCAATGCTTTCAGCAAGCTGCTGCATGGTCTGGGTTTTTCGCTGCTCTATTTGTCTTTCAAGGTAATCAAAATAGCTGGAGATACTTCTTTCAAGAGAGCGAATTTCTTTTTCTGTTAGGTAATTCTTTGCTACCTGAGTATCCATTTGTAAGATACGACCGTCTGGGGAATTTTTCCAAGTGGTTAGTCCCATGTTGTCCTTGGTATGGTCTGCTTTCGTATATATAATTTCTGCAGCAGTCTGACCAGTAATAGCATAATGAAACTTGTTTTGTACATCAGCATAGAATTGTTTTGTAAGTGTACTTTGTGGGTCATAATCGATAGAAATCTCTGCAAAAATATCCGTAATCTGTAACCAGATACGGCGCTCACTAGCACGGATAGAGCGGACACGTTCCAATAGTTCGCGGAAGTAGTCTTTTCCTAGGAGGTTTTCCCCTTGTTTCAAGCGTTCGTCATCCATAGCAAAGCCTTTTATCATGTACTCACGCAGTACCGAAGTAGCCCATTGTCTGAAGCGCGTGGCTTTTTGAGAGTTGACCCGATAACCTACGGAGATAATGGCGTCAAGATTGTAGTAGCTGACATCCTTAGTTTGGGTTTTATCAGCAATTGCACCGTGTTTTGTGGTTATTTCCATTTTGGAAACAACCACTTTTTCTTCTAATTCTCCCTCTTCAAAGATATTTTTTAAGTGTTTACTAATGGCAGGGACACCAACACCAAACAGCCTAGCCATTTCTTTCTGACTAGCCCAGATAGTTTCCCCGCGTATAATAACGCTAGCTGTTTCTTGGTTGTTATCTGCTGAATAGATTAAAAATTGTAATTCGTTCATGGCTTCCTTTCTGTTGGTGTTTTAAAAATTAGATTTTAAGATATTTGACTTGCTGAACTCCGAACGAACCCCGAGAAATCACGCACAAATCATGGAAAAACTTAGTGGCGCGTGAACTTATTAAATATTTAACGATTTAAACAACTAATCAGCCAATTCTTGTTCACGACGTTCTATTGTGGTGAGCAAATCAAGCAAAATATTAGAAATCTCTTCCATTTTCCAGGGATAAGAATAAGGTTTAATAACACCAATAGTTAAACTATTTCTAATACTTTCAATAAACTTAAGGGCTATCAATGCATCTGATTTTAATTCTTTAAGTTGTTCAGTATCTGTTATTTCTTTTAACCCAAATTCTTTTGTTTGCTCATCAGCAACTTTTTCAAAAAGCTTGAAAGTTTCTACATCAGTAACATCTACCTTAGTAATATCGTCATACCCTAACAAGTACCCAACACTTACACCAAAGTAGTCAGCTAGCGTCTGGGCTTTGTCCTGTTTGATTTGACTCTCTTTATTTTCCCAACTTTGAAGAGTTCGTAAAGGAATTTTTAATTCAAGGGCAAGCTCTTTTTGGGTTTGCTTTTTTTGTTTTCGTAATTCTTTTAATCTATTCATACTATTACGGCCTTTCACAACAAACTATAACACATTTTTCTAAGATACGCAAAAAAATTACGGCTTTAGAAAAAACAATACTTGACAACGCAAAAAAATAGCGCTAATATATAATATATGACGCAATTAAGTTGCGGCTTTTGGTGGAAAGGAGCTAAAGTATGAAAAATAATTTTCGCGTTCTTTTAGCAAAGCGACGGAAAAAGGTTTCGGACGTACATAACAAAACAGGTATTTCAAAAAGCGCTTTGATTGCCTTGTATTATGAACGAACTAAAAAGCCAGACATTCAGACATTGCAAAAAGTAGCTGACTATTTAGGCGTCACTATAGACGAACTACTTACGCCAGAAGAATAGAGCGGAGCAGGCAAGCATGGAATTAGTTTACATGGACGGCAAGAAAGAGCCGTACACTACTAGCGAGATAGTCGCTGAATGCGCTGGAGTACAGCACCACACAGTAACGCGCCTATTAAGAAATCATAAGGAACGATTTGAGGTGTTTGGATTTTATGGATTTGAAATCCATAAATTAGACGGAAAAGGAAGACCTAAAAAGGTCTATCATCTAAACGAACAACAAGCCACGTTGTTAATCACCTACTTAGATAACACACCGCAAGTAGTCAAATTCAAAACAAACCTAGTCAAAGCATTCTTTGAAATGCGGGACGAGCTAGCAAAGTTTAAGCTACAGCGTGCTTTAGAAAAGCCAAAGCGTAAAACTTTGCATGACAGCATAGAAAGCTGGAAAGAAGCACCCCAGCACCCGCATAACACCATTACAAATCTTTTACTAAAAGGTACTAGCGGCATGAATAAAAAGCAACTGATGGCAGCGCGTGGCGGTCTGACAGGCATCGATAGCTTGACCAGTACCGAACTAGCCAGATATCAAGACCTAGAAGATATGGCTATTGCTATGATTAAGCTAGGCATGACTTATCAGGAAATAAAATCCATGGTCTTTAGACCACAACAAGGAGGATAAAAAATGTATCTATCAAACGAACAAGAAAAAGCCCATCTATACGCTATGATCGACCTTGCAGACAATGCTATTTTACAAGGTGATAAAAAACAAGCACTAACTAGCCTTTATTTTATCAAAACAGGACTTGAAAATATTTTAAAAGATAACGATAACTCAAAAGCTGAATAAGCAGCAAGCGCTAGAATCGATTTTAAGCTGATTTTCGCCAATAAGATATAGCCAAAATCAACTTGAAATGTCTCAAGGGTATAATTATACCCCTAACCGTTTCAAACGCTCAAAACGCCTATTAGAGTGCTTAAAAACAGAATAAAACAAAAAGGCTTAACCAACCGACCAAGTAGGAAGCCTTTCACACAAATACTAAAACAATACAGCAGGCAAGCCGTAAGGGTTTTAGTAAAGATTTATAGCTAGATTATACCATATCTAGGACATTTTGACCATACGGAGGGCGCTAACCCTTAAAAAGGGCATAAATACAAGAAAATTTAAACGAGGTAAAACACCATGACGAAAACAACAACAGTATTATTGAGCACTGAAAAACTAATCGACTTAGGTAGTGAACTAACTGACATCATGAACAGCTTAGAAATGAATAACTTAACTCTAGAAGCCTTAGAGATAACGCAAAAAGTGGATACAGCGACCTTTAACTGGATAGCTAAGAAATATATTGAGACTGCTTATGCACAAAACGAAAAACTTTGCCAAAGACTAGACAAAATTGCCTTTCTGCTATTAAACAATGACAAACCCAAGGAACTGGAGGCATTAAACAAATGAGCGAACTACTAGGCGCAATTTTAACGCTACTACTTTTCTTTCTTGCTGGTATTTGTACTCAACTGTTTAATGCTTGGGCGATTGCTTACAAGCGGAGGGGCTATATCACTAAAAAGCAACTCAGAAAAATTGAAAAATGGCTAGAGGTTATGGAGGCAGAACATGGCAGATAAAAAAGAGTTTGACCTTGCAAATGAAAGAGCTAAGAACTTTGGTATTTGGCTAGAAGAAGCCTATCAGACTATGCTAGATTTTTCCCTAGAAGATAAATTTGACTGTTACAGTATTGAGGAACGAAACCAACTAGAACGAGTTTTAGAAACTTTAATGGATTTTTGCGATATGTGGGAAAGAGGGCAGATTATCCTAGCCAGCAAAGAAAGAGAGGCGATTGAATGAAGCTTCCAACTTTACCAGAGAATTATAAGCGCGTGCTTGCTCTTATTCCGCAGGGAGCAGAAAGACCACGCGCAGGCAAAGAGATTGTTAAACTCACAGGGCTAGATATCCGAACCGTTCGAGGCATTATTCGCGGTTTAGTAATTAAGTATCATATCGCTATTTGTGGAAGCCGTGACCTAGCAGGCGGTTACTATATCCCAGCAAATGACAGCGAACGTCTGGCAGGTATCAGAGCACTAGATAGACAACGACAAGATGAGCAAAAGCGGATTAGCGCCCTCATGTATGCGAACTTGAATGAACAAGACAAATATTTGAAAGGCGGTTAATATAGCATTATTTAGCTTAGATACAGAAACACAACTAAAGGCAGAAGCCCTAACCTTGCTTTCTAACTTTCTGCAGTCTTACACGCAGCCAAAGCCAAGACAGCTTGGACTAATGACAGCCCAACAGGTTAAGGAGGAACTAGGGATAAAATCCAAAACCTTGGCACGTTGGGAAAAAGCAGGTTTAAAGCGATACCAGCCACCACTAGAAGACACTAGGAAAGTCTTTTATAAAGTAAGCGATATTCTGGTATTTTTGGGAGTAGATTAGGGGGAACAATGGCAAAAACAAAAGTTTATTTTTGGTTAAAAATTGATAAAAAGTTTTTTGATAATATCTTTATCAAGAGACTTAAAACTTTACCGGGTGGTTACACTATGACAGTTATATATATCAGACTTATGCTTGAAAGTCTTGATAGTGACTGCATTCTTTACTACGAGGGATACTTTGATAGTTTAAAAGCAGAATTAGCCTTAAAGCTAGATGTTTCAGAAGATGATATTGAAATGACTATGGCATATTTTACAAAATGCGGTTTAATTCAAATTGATGAGGATAAAAATGCAAAGCTGCCACAAGCTAAAGCCATGGTACAACAGGAAACGAACCAAGCCGCCTATATGCGGGAATACCGCAGAGAACAACGAGAAAAAAATAAAAATCTTACAATGTTATCTGATAATCTTACAACGTTAACTACGTGTAAGACAGAGATAGAGATAGATATAGAGAAAGAGATAGAGAAAGATATAGAGCAACAGCTAGAGCAAGAAAAAGCTGGTGAAGCTGGTAAAAATATTATCTTTGAAAAACTAAAAGAGGCTTTTGGTGAAATGTCTGTTAGTGGCACAATGGTGACAGAGGTTGAAGACTTGCTAGCTACTCACGGCCAGACTTTGTTACTTTATGCTCTTGAACAAACCATATTGAACAACGGTAGGTCTATTAGATACACGCGCTCAATCCTTGAACGTTGGCAAGGTCAAGGATTAAAGACTATCGAGCAAGTCAAACAAAATCAAGCAGCTTATGAAGCTAAGAAACAGCCATTAGCACAACCAACACAGGACAACTTCCCTGATGTCCCGTTTTAGGAGGAGGTGAAAACATGGAGGAACAGTTCAAAGAGTATCAAAATAGAAAAATACTTGATAAGGTCTGCTCAATTCATAACGTGAACTATTGGCAAATATCAATACCTATTAGGGGAAGTGATGAACGTAAGTTGCAAGAGTTTTGCCCTGAATGTGTCAGAGAGAATATACAGCGCGAAGAACAAGAGTTAGCTAACGAAGCCACAAACCAACAAGTCTATCAAAAAACTTATCATGTCCTAATGCGTGATAGTGTAATCCCTGATGAGTTAAAAACAGCAACATTTGACAATTTCATAGTCGAGACACAAGAGGAGAAACAACTATTAGCCTTTGCTCAAAATCAGGTAAAGAAGTACCTAGAGGGTATGAATGGAAATACGCTGGTTACAGGCTCTACAGGCGTTGGAAAAAGTCATCTAAGTGTTGCTATGGCTAAAGCTATCAACGAGGGCAGTAAGGCTAAAAATGACCCTAAAAGCGTTCTGTTTGTAACCTTTACAGATATTGTTAATAAAATTCAAGATGGTTGGACTTATGGCAAGAATGCAGCTTTTACTAAATCTGATGCCGTGGAACTCTTGAAAAGACCTGACTACCTTATCATTGATGATCTAGGGGCAAAGAATGCGGTTATTAAACCTAAGAACGATTGGGAGCAGGATTTATTATTTGATATACTTAACAATCGTGAGAATACAATTATCAATACCAATCTAAGCGGTGATGAATTAAAAACAGTGTATAACGAACGTAACTATAGCCGCATTCTCAAGGGTTTAGAGGGGAATTCATTCAGGATTTATAGTATCAAAGATAAGCGGTATTCAATTCGACAATTAAAGACTAAACAAGTTAAGAAATAACAAAGAGGCGCGTGCCTCTTTTATTGTTTAGCTAGACTTGAAAATTAAGCGGGCTTTTGGTAAGGTATTGAATATAGGATCTAACAAGATAGCGCGTGATTGAACAAAGAACAAACAAAGAGAAAATAACTATTTGAGTCATGGATAATCCAAAGAACATGCGCAGAAAATAGCAAAAAAAGCCAGCTTGTGCTAGCTCCTTTTGGTATAAATTCGATAACTCTATTATATCATAGGAGAGATAAAACATGCTGGAATTGTTTAGAGAGATTGACGAAAAAGCAACTCAAGCCAAGGCTAAAAAGATTTTACAGACTTATCGCCGTTTGTGTCGAATTGCTGGGAGTGAATACACTTTGCGGAGCGCCAGTGCTTTTTCAGACCAACCGCGTAGCAAGAACAATCAGCCAAGCAAAGGACTTGAAACCTTTGTAGTAAAAAGGCTAGACGCAGAAAGAGAGAAAGCAGAGATAGACAAGGCTATTAGTTTGCTCTCTAGTGATATGTACAAAGAAATATTGATTAGAAGATTTTGCAAAGCAAGACAGTGTAGCAATATCTGTATATACATGGAATTAGACTTGTCTGAATCGGAATTTTACAGAGAACAAAGCAAGGCATTATTAGAGTTTGCGGAATGGTATAAAGCTGGTGAATTGCTTGTGTTTAAACCTTAAGTAACAGGTTGAAACAGTATTTATACAAACCAAGATACAGGGGCTATTTGCCCCCTATTTTTTTGAACGGGGTAGAGGTTATTTGGAATAAAAGGACGCTGCCCTCTTCCGTGCAAAAAATTCCCTTTTTGAAATTTTTGAATTCAACAGGAAAGAAAAAATAAATTTGAAAACACCCCCCCGCACCCTTGCGAGAGCAAGAGAGCCGCGACAAGATATCATCTTACATCACGCGCCAATTTTTCAGATTTTTAAGGGGTGTCATGGGGGACGGATTAGGAGGTGAAGTTGCTTGGTTAAAAATCCTTACTATCGGCAGAACAAAGGGCGTTTGGCAAAAGACCCTCCCGCTTATTTTGGAACAATCGCGAGGGAGACTTGGCGCAAAATCGTTCCGTTTTTAGAACCTTGTTATCAATCTATAACCAAATGCTAAACTGTAATATTTTATATATGCTATCAGTTAAAAAACTTTTTCTTTCCGCTTGCTTTTATGCGCATAATGTGTATAATAGAAAATGTAAGGAGGTAACGTACACTATGCCACTTACAGGAAAAGAAATGGCAAAGCTAGCCGAGAAAAATGGTTGGGTAGAAATCCGACAGAACGGCAGCCATCACCATTTCAAACATGAAGATTTTGATTATATAGTGACTATCCCAATCCATGGAAACAAGGATTTAGGAAGAGGGCTAGAAAGCAAAATCCTGAAAGATTTGGGGCTGAAATAATCCCCCTTATCTTTCATTTTTGGAGGTAACAGACTATGTTAAAATCATATCCAGCAATTTTTCATAAAGAGGAAGACGGTTCTTATTGGGTAGAATTTCCAGAGTTTGGAGGAGGCACACAAGGGGCAAATGTTGAAGAAGCCTTGAAAAATGCCCGTGAAATGCTTGAGAGTGTTTTAGCTGCTTACATAGACGAAGGATTAGATATGCCAAAGCCTAGCGACATCATGGCTTTAACCGTTAAAGACGGCTTTGTTAGCATGATACAAGCAGACCCTACCCCGTTTATTCGCAACAATAAAGCCGTTAGAAAGAATGTGACTGTCCCTGAATGGCTAGTAAGATTAGCGGATCGTGAAAAAGTAAATTATTCTGAGGTGCTAACTCAAGCCCTAGAAACAAAGTTACAAGCCTAGACACAGTCAGCATGCGCAGCAACAGAAATGCGTGTGATGACATGGTATAATAATCTTATCAGCAAGGCTACAAGCAACTAAAAAGCGTAGCTATTCACTACGCCAGTTCTTGCCTGCTGAACTCATATTGTAAATGACCTGTAAAGGTCTTTTTTTGTTCACCTTTTTGTGGACTTTTAAGGATTTTCTAATAACTTCTAATATTACATAATATTGATAAAACCCAGTAATACCAACGGTTAAGAGCTATCAATGAGTTGTAAAACTATCTATTTCCTAGTTCAATAATTTTTGACATAGTTTTCTCCGTAAGTATTCTAGCTATTATTATAACATAAAGCTGTTTTTCTATCAGAAGTCCGGTGTGAGGGGAACACACATCGTTTCCTAGAAAGAACCAAATAGACAAGCAAAGCAACCACTTAGGTAAAAGTCCTTGTTTTCCTAGTCGAAATAATGTTTAATAGATTTAGGAAGAGGGAGGTAGTTAGTAACCTCTTGCTATTAACGAAAATAAGCAACAGGCTAACATCTGGAAAGAAGGGATGTTTATGAAAGTTCAATTGCATATTGACGAAAAGTTTTCAGAGGAAAAAGTCATTATCGAAGCACCGGCTTTGTCAGATGCCATTCAGCAACTGCTGAAATTTGCTCAACAACTCGATAAAAACAAAGTTATTCGAGCCAAAAAAGAGGAAGAGATTTACCTATTAGATACTACTGAAATTCAGCGGGTTTATATTGAAAATCGCCAAGTTTGGGCTGAAACAGTAACAGACAATTATCACTTAGGGCTTCCACTTTATCAAGTTTTGGAATTGCTTCCTGCTGATTTTCTACAGATTTCCCAATCTGAAATCATCAATACCAAACAGATCGATCATCTGAAATTGACCGGCAGCGGTCTGATTCAGATTACACTAAAAAACGGTCAGATAACTTATTCATCTCGCCGTTATCTCAAAGCTATAAAGGAGAAATTACAGCTATGAAAAAAACATTATTCAGAGATACTCTAGGAGGTATTGTTATCGGGCTTCTCCTATCCGTCATCTTTTCTTACTTTTTTGCACCTGTCTATCATCCGCTCAACCCTTATTCAGCAGTTGGTCTTTGGATGGAACAGCATCATATTCACGGCGCCTTAGTCGTTCTCTATTGCGCAGCGATATGGTGTCTAATCGGCTTGCTCTTTAGCTTAGGGAAAGAGCTTTTCAAAAAAGATTGGAGCATTCTCAAAGCAACAATCTGTCATTATGGGCTTATGATTTTAGGGTTTATCCCCCTAGCTCTATTAGCTGGCTGGTTCCCAAGTGAACCCATTTTCATCTTACAGCTGATTTTAGAATTTACTGTTGTTTATCTCATCCTTTGGACAATCCTGTCTTATCTGACTAAAAAGAAAATTGAGCAAATCAATCATCACTTAAACAAACAAAGCAAATAGCAAGAAATAACCGCTGTGAAAAAATTCACGGCGGTTATTTGAGTCCAACAGATTGATAGAAAACGATCATAGCTTACTAAATTGTTGTGGTTTGAAGATTAGACCCTAGCTGCAATTCTGGTATGACATTTCAGCAAATTAAGCTGTTAGCCAGTCACATCCACTATAGCTTCAACATTTTAAAGTTTCTTCTTTATCTCTGCCACAGCCAACATCACTTCCATTGGGGTCATATTATAAATGTCCAACTGGCGCAACTCGTCTAAAATAGGTGATTCGGTTGCTTCTGTAAATAAAGACATCTGCTCAGCTACTTGATTTTCCTTGCCATCACTAGCTTCCTTATTAAAGTGATTGAGAGATGACTTCTCATTTGCTTGATCTTCTAATCGTGTTAGTATCTGGTCTGCTCTCATCAGCAAATCATTTGGTAAACCTGCAATTTTTGCTACATGAATCCCATAAGATTTATCAGCAGGTCCAGCTTCAATCTTATGAAGGAAGGTCACTTGACCATCTTTCTCCATGGTTGCTACATGGACATTTTCTAGTTGTGTCAAACTAGTTGACAGTTCTGTCAACTCGTGATAGTGAGTCGCAAAAAGTGTCTTGGCTCCTGTCCGATTGTGAATATACTCAATAATAGCTTGAGCAAGCGCCATGCCATCATAGGTAGCTGTTCCTCTTCCTAACTCATCAAAAAGGATGAGTGAATTTTCTGTTGCTTGAGAAATAGCATGGTTCGCTTCCATCATTTCAATCATAAAGGTTGATTGTCCAGAAACCAAGTCATCAGCTGCACCAATTCGAGTAAAGATTGCATCAAAAATCGGCAATTGAGCGCTTTCAGCTGAAACATAAGAGCCCATTTGAGCCATAATCACAACAATCGCTAACTGCCGCATATAAGTTGACTTCCCACTCATATTTGGGCCTGTAATTAGCTGAACATTAACATTCTCATCCATTGAAATGCTATTAGGAATATAGGTTTGTGCACCCATAACTTTTTCTACGACCGCATGCCGCCCTTTATCAATTTGGATAGAGCGCTGCTCAATAAATTCTGGTCTCACAAAGTGTTGCTTTTCAGCTACAGCTGCAAAGCTTTGCAGCACATCAACTGTTGCCAGAGTTTGCGCCAAGGATTGCAGGCGTTTGATATATTTACCAGCTTCCTCACGAATGCGCATAAAAATCTCGTATTCCAAATTAGCTGATTTTTCACGCGCTTCCAACATCTCCCCTTCAATACGAGCCAGTTCTTCCGTACCAAAACGCTCTGAATTTTTCAGAGTTGCCTTGCGGAAAAAATGACTGGGAACGTGTTCAAGCTGGGAATTTGTGACATGAAAATAATAACCATCTTTTTTATTGTAATCAATCTTCAGGTTGTTAATTCCACTAGCTTCTCTTTCTTTCGCCTCAATATCTGCAATCCAGCTCGTTCCATCTCGCATGACCACTCGATACTTGTCCAAGGTTTCATCAAAACCTGTTTTAATAATATTACCCTCTGTAATGACATTTGGAGCATCCGGCGAAATTGCTGACTGAATCAAGGCCGCCAATTCAGGAATTTCATCCAATTTGGCAATCAAATCTTCCAAAACTGGGCTGTCAATTCCTTTTAAGATTCCCTTAATTTGTGGTACATGACTCAATGTCGCAGCAAGTTGTAATAAATCTTTCGGATTGGTCTTGCCAAACGAAACCCGACTGGCTAAACGCTCAATATCATACACTCCTTTGAGAGTGTCTGATAAGTCACTGCGCTCAAAGAAATGATCTAAAAAGACTTGCACTACATCCTGCCGCTTGACGATTCGCTCTTTATCAATCAACGGACGTTGAATCCACGCTCTCAACAATCGCGTTCCCATAGCTGTCTTAGTCTCATCCATCAGCCAATACAGACTACCGTGCTTCTTTCCTGTCCGAGCATTCTCTGTTAAATCCAGACTTGCCATAGTTGAGTAGTCCATCTGCAAGAAATCTTTGATTTCATAATGATGAACTTGTTTCAAATGACTAAGCTCACGTAGCTGCGTTTTATGAACATACTCTAATAACTTTCCAGCTACTTGGTGCTCTAGCGGCGACAAGTCCTTTCCTAGTAGCTGAACATCATCAAATGTAGTTTCTACTTGCGATAAAAGGAGATTCATTTGAGTCTCCAATACTTGGCGCTCCATTTCAGACAATTCATACCCTAAGACCACTTCACGCGCTCGCAGGTTTCGGATTTCTCCACAAACCATGTTAAAGTCACTAAGACTTGTGACCTGAAATTCACCCGTTCCCACATCCATATAAGCCAGCCCATATACACCTGCCAGCTTATCCAAGGCCACTAAAAAGTTGTTCTGACTGTCTGGCTTTGAAGAATCAACAACCGTCCCCGGCGTAACTACCTGCACTACTTCGCGTTTGACTACTCCAACCGCTTTTTTAGGATCTTCCATTTGCTCTGCAATCGCAACTTTATAGCCTGCTTCAATTAAGACATCAATGTATTGTTGCACCGAATGATAAGGAACTCCTGCCATTGGGATTGGATTTTCCGAGTTTTTATTGCGACTAGTCAGAGCAATCTCTAAAATCTGTGCCGCATTGGTCGCATCATCATAGAATAATTCATAAAAATCTCCCATGCGAAACAACAAAAAAGCATCTGGATAATCTTTTTTTATATCTAAATACTGTTGCATTCCCGGAGATAGTTTTTCTTTTGTCATTCTCAGCCTTTCCGTTTATTAAATAGCAATGAGAGTCGGACAGAAATTAAATATTTCGGAGACACTTGATTTCGTCATCCCACTCACACTACATCTTGTCATTAGAACTATATAAATAAAGGAAGCTGAGCGCTTCTATCTCAGCTCCATCATCTTCTCCTCTTAATGCATTTTATCAAGGAGCTGCTCTTCCATTTGTTTTGCAGCTGCTGTATCACGACAGATCACTAAAAGCGTGTTAGCCCCTGCTACCGTTCCTAAAATCAGCTCGCCTTTATTAGCATCCACAAAGTTAGCCAGAATAGAAGCATCTCCTAAGCGAGTATGAAGAACCAAGGAAAATTCAGCCCGAGAAACACCCTCTACATGATAAGACAAGAATTCAACCAAATCGATTTTATTTGTTTCATCTGCTAAAACATAATAAACTTCATTGTTTTTCTTGGCTTTTGTCAATCCAATTTCACGTAAGTCCCGAGAGAGGGTTGTCTGTGTTACAACGATGCCTTGTGCCTTTAAACGATCCTGAATATCTTTCT
Organism: Streptococcus sp. HF-2466; assembly: GCF_015594645.1. Taxonomy (NCBI): domain Bacteria; kingdom Bacillati; phylum Bacillota; class Bacilli; order Lactobacillales; family Streptococcaceae; genus Streptococcus; species Streptococcus sp. HF-2466. The sequence goes on along the minus strand of NZ_JADNQU010000004.1, from coordinate 34,745 downwards.
GTGTACTCAGTTTTTCTTCCTTAATCATTCGCTTAATTAGTTTATGACGTTCACTCTTTTTCATTTTATCCTCAATAATGTATATTTATACTCAAAATTATACCAAAAAAATTGAAGATTCGTCAAAAAATATGTTAAAATACTAGTAAAAGACCAAAGGAGAAACCATGGATAATAAACAATTGATTGCAAGTGAATTGGCTAAGGTCGTTGACAGCTTAGACCAAGACGCTATTTTAAATTTACTAGAAAAACCCAAAAGCTCAGATTTAGGTGATATCGCTTTTCCTGCCTTTTCTTTAGCGAAAGTAGAACGAAAAGCGCCTCAAGCGATTGCAGCAGATATTGCAGAAAAAATTGACTCAACAAACTTTGAAAAAGTAGTGGCAACTGGTCCTTATGTTAATTTCTTCCTTGATAAATCAAAAATTTCAGCTCAAGTTATCAAAGAAATTGTAAAAGAAGGAAATAACTATGGGCAGCAAAATGAAGGAAATGGAGAAAATATCACCATTGACCTCTCCAGTCCAAACATTGCAAAACCATTTTCAGTTGGTCATTTGCGCTCAACTGTTATCGGTGATGCCCTTTCTAATATCTTCCGTAAATTGGGTTACAACACCATTAAAATCAATCACTTAGGTGACTGGGGAAAACAATTCGGTCTTTTAATGGTGGCCTATAAAAAATGGGGTAGCAAAGAAGCCGTCGAAGCAAATCCAATTGATGAATTGCTGAAACTGTACGTTCGTATCAATGCGGAAATCGAAACAGATCCTGAGCTTGATGATGAAGGTCGCCTCTGGTTCAAAAAATTAGAAGACGGTGATCCTGAAGCTACTGAATTATGGCAATGGTTCCGCGACGAAAGCCTGAAAGAATTTAACCGTATCTACAAATTGCTTGGCGTTGAATTCGATAGTCTGGCTGGTGAAGCCTTCTATAATGACAAGATGGACGAAGGCATCAAAATCCTTGAAGAAAAAGGATTGTTGGAAGAGTCTAAGGGGGCTAGCATTGTCAACCTTGATGATGTCAATCTGCCACCAGCTATGATTAAGAAATCTGACGGAGCAACACTTTACATTACACGTGATATTGCGACAGCTATGTACCGTGCTCGCACTTACAACTTCGTTAAAAACATTTATGCTGTAGGTCAAGAACAAGCTAATCACTTCAGACAATTAAAAGCCGTTTTGAAGAAGATGGGATTTGACTGGAGCGATGATATGATTCATGTAGACTTTGGATTGGTGACAAAGAACCGTCAAAAATTGTCTACACGTAAAGGAAATATCATCCTTCTTGAGCCAACCCTTCAAGAAGCTATCAATCGTGCTCAGTCACAAATTGAAGCCAAAAATCCTGACCTTGAAAACAAAGAAGCTGTTGCTCGTGTTGTCGGAGTAGGAGCTGTTAAATTCTACGATTTAAAAACAGACCGCCGCAACGGTTACGACTTTGATTTGGAAGCCATGGTATCTTTTGAAGGAGAAACAGGACCATATATCCAGTACGCTTATGCACGTATCCAATCAATCCTTCGCAAGGCTGACTTCAAGCCAAGCGCTGAATCAACATACAGCCTAGATGATGCTGAAAGTTGGGAAATCATTAAACTGCTGCAAGATTTTGCCCGTGTTATCAAACGTGCAGCTGACAATTATGACCCATCACTCATTGCAAAATATGCGATCAGTCTTGCACAAGCATTTAACAAATTCTACGCACACACTCGTATCTTGGACGAAAGTCCTAAACGTGATAGCCGTTTAGCTCTTAGCTACGCAACAGCTGTTGTTCTAAAAGAATCTCTTCGTCTTCTCGGCGTTGATGCTCCAGAAAAAATGTAATTTTCTAACCCTATCAAAAAATCCTATCGATATTTACAACGATAGGATTTTTTATTACATTCCGTATAATTCTTCAATTTTCAGACCAATTCGTTTAACATCTTCATTCAAGCCACGAAGTTCAAATGTGTCCAAGACTGGAAAGCCAAATCGCTCTGAATATTGCTTTGCTGTTAAACAATATTGGTTGTTAAAATTACGATTACCACTACCAACAATTCCAAAACAGCGCTTGTAATTCTCTTCAAAAGCGATAAAGTCACCTAAATCATTGGTAAGAATCTCCACATCCCCATTATCCAAACCATTTCCACCTTCTAAGTAGGTTGGCAAAAAGGCTACAAAAGGCTGAGACATGGCGTAAAATGGTCGCTCCTCTTTCACCATATCTTTTATATCCACCTGCTCAATCTCGACATTTTCATGTCGCTCTTGCAAAAAAGTGGACAAGCGCTTGATAAAACTCGCTGTGTTGCCACTTAAGCTAATATAAACTAAGGAAATCTTCATATTTTCTCACTTTCTAAAAATAAAACACATCTATCATTCTCTTAAAATTTTAAGCTGATAGATATGTTTTGTCAACTATTGTAATTCTTCTTTTGCTAAGTCTTGTTGCTGCCGTTTCATCTTGAAAAAGACAATAACAAGGAAAAGAATATTAAATGCAAAATAAATAATGGTTAAAACTCTTGTCGATGAGATTGCTGTAGCACGCATCGTTTGATCTTTATAAAGATTGTTGAGTGGCATACCACCGATATAATTGTAAATTGTCCCAATAATTCCTAATAGCACATAAGCAATATAGGCAAAATTAGCGTATAGAATGTTTTTCTTGACGATAAACACAATGGCAGCAATCAACAGTAGAATGGAAAGGATAACTAATATTTTATGCGGAATATTATGAAGAAAGACAAGACTTCTTTCAGTTACTTCCACGATTTGCTTCACAACCGTTTCAGACAATCCTTTATAAGAACTTGTATTCGTTATTTTTTCACTGCCAAAAAAGGTTCCTACAAGTGTAAAAGATGATAGAATGGCTGATAGTGTCAGCAAGACATATAGATAAATTGGTCGTTTTTTCACAATAATCCTCCTCGTTGTGAAAAAGTTTTCAGTTTTATTTATTATAACGTAAGCAGTCAAAAATGGCAACAAAAGTTTCACTAGTGTCAATTATTTTTTTCAAACAAAAGCCCCTCAACTATCAATCAAGGGGCCTATTTGCTATTGAACTAGTTCAAATGCCAAATTTCATCGTTATATTGAGCAATCGTACGGTCAGCAGAGAAGAAGCCTGCTTTTGCAATATTGACAAGAACTTTTTCAAGCCAGACATCACGGTCTTCATAATCCGCAAACATGCGTTCTTTTGTTTCAATATAGTCTTCCAAGTCAAGAAGCGTCATGAACCAGTCTTTATTGATCAATTCATTGTAAAGTCGTTCCAAGCGCTCTTTCTTACCAACTGCAAGAATAGCATCACTGACAATGAAATCAACCAGCGGTTTGATTGCTTTACGAGCATAGAATTCACTTGACTTATAAGCTTCTTTGGCATACAAATCAATAACTGTTTCAGAATCTTCACCGAAGATATAAATGTTGTCATCGCCGACTAATTCATGAATTTCAACATTTGCTCCGTCTGAAGTACCAAGCGTTAAAGCACCATTTAGCATGAATTTCATGTTACCAGTACCTGAAGCTTCTTTAGAAGCAAGGGAGATTTGCTCAGAAATGTCACCGGCTGCAATTAAGAAGCTAGCTGCTGTTACATTATAGTTTTCAACCATAACGACTTGCAAGTATGGAGAAACTTCTGGGTCGTTAGCAATTACTTCTGACAAGCAAAGGATTAAATGAATAATATCTTGCGCAATCGTGTATGCTGGAGCAGCTTTCCCACCAAAGAAGACTGTAATTGGACGCGCAGGAATGTTTCCAGCCTTGATGTCCAAGTATTTGTGAATGACATAAAGAGCATTCATTTGTTGGCGTTTGTACTCGTGAAGACGTTTGATTTGGATATCAAAGATTGATTCAGGATTGATTTCAACACCTTGGTGCTCTTTCAAGTGACGAGCTAACTTCCGTTTGTTGTGAGCTTTGATTTTTTCAAGTTCAGCTTTCACATCAGCCTTACCAGAAAATTCAAGTAAGTCTTCTAATTTTGAAGCATCATGGTGCCAATCGCGGCCAATCAAGCTATCAATGTAATTTGACAAACGTGGATTTGCGTGCATAAGCCAGCGACGGAAGGTGATTCCGTTTGTTTTATTGTTGAATTTTTCTGGATAAATGTCGTAAAAGGCCTTGAGTTCTGAGTTTTTCAAGATTTCTGTATGAAGAGCAGCAACCCCATTGACACTATATCCATAGTGAATGTCCATGTGAGCCATGTGTACACGATCATGTTCATCAATAATTTGAACAGCTGGATCTGCGTATTCAGCCTTCACGCGCTTATCCAATTCTTTGATAATTGGAACCAAGTGTGGAACAACTTCTTCCAAGAATTCAAGCGGCCATTTTTCAAGCGCTTCAGCAAGAATGGTATGGTTTGTATAAGCCGTCATATTCTTAACGATATTGATTGCTTCATCAAGAGAAATACCACGTTCTGTCAAAAGACGAATCATCTCTGGAATGACCATAGATGGGTGTGTATCGTTGATTTGGATAACAGCATAGTCAGCCAAGTCATGAAGATTGCTACCTTTTTCAATCGCTTCATCAATAATCAATTGTGCACCATTTGACACCATAAAGTATTGTTGGAAGATACGGAGCAATTCACCTTGCTTATTACTATCATCTGGATAAAGGAATAGAGTCAAATTACGAGCAATATCTGTCTTATCAAAGTCAATCCCATCTTCAATGATACTTGCATCTACTGAGTCAAGGTCGAACAGACGAAGACGGTTTTTAGTAGCTGTTTTATAACCAGGCACATCAATGTCATAAAGAGTTGATGTTAAAGTGAAATCAGCAAATGGTACTTGATAGCTACGGCTTGATTTTACTAACCAATTTTGCTCTGTCAACCAGAAGTTTGGTACTGTTGCTTGCTCATTATTTTTCAATACTTGTTGGAAAAGACCAAAGTGATAGTTCAGACCTACACCGTCTCCATTCAAACCAAGTGTTGCAATAGAATCAAGGAAGCAAGCAGCCAGACGTCCTAAACCACCATTACCAAGTGAAGGTTCTAATTCGACTTCTTCCACTTCAATCAAGTCTTTACCAGCATCTGCTAATTCTTTTTTGACATCATCATAAAGGCCAAGGTTGATGAGGTTGTTTGACAACAGTTTTCCAATCAAAAATTCTGCTGAAATGTAATACAATTTCTTTTTACCAGTATTAACTGGCTTTTGTGCACTAGCCAATTTTGTATAGTTTAAAAGGGCAATATACAATTCTTCATTGCTGCATTCAGCAATTTCTTTTTGATAAGTTTGTTGGATAAATTCTTGTAAATTTGACATTTTTTCTCCTACTTAGAAAAGAACGTTACAATTCATTCTCTTTCTTTAATAATTTTTTATTTAAACGACGATATGTTTTCGTCAAGCTATATAACTCTGCTTCAATCACAGGGTCCAATTCATCTGCTGTCATACGCCATGACCAATTGCCACCAATGCTTGATGGATAGTTCATGCGAGCTGAGCCGTCTAGTTCAAACAAATCTTGCATGGTTGCAATTGCCATAAAGCTGACAGAAGCAAAGATAGTCCGTAGCATAGCATGAGGTACTGTTTCATATTCTTTACGATTAGTATATTGAGCCATATATTCACGTGTGGCATCATCAATTTCATCGCGATACCAACCAAGTACCGTGTTATTATCATGCGTACCTGTGTACATGACAGAATTGTTAGGCGCAAGATGTGGACTATCAATACTTTCAGACTCTGGATTAAAGGCGAATTGAGTGACTTTCATACCAGGGAAGCCTGTTTTTTCCCGCAAAGCAATCACTTCGTCGGTCATAAAGCCTAAATCCTCGGCGATGATGTTTAGTTCACCCAATTCTTCCTTCACAGCTTTAAACAAAGCATAATCAGGACCTTTCACCCATTTACCAGGAGCGGCTGTATCGGATCCAGCAGGGATTTCCCAATAAGATTCAAAACCACGAAAATGATCGATACGAACCACATCGTAGATTTTGAAACTCTCACGTAAGCGTTCAATCCACCAGCTATACCCATCTTCATCCATTGCCTTCCAGTCATAAATTGGGTTTCCCCAAAGTTGACCGGTCGCAGAGAATTCATCTGGCGGACATCCTGCTACACATGTAGGCTGTCCTAATTCATCTGTTTTAAAGAAATGCGGTTGCGCCCAAACATCACAGCTATCAGCTGCCACATAGATTGGCATATCGCCAACGATTTCAATATGATGTTCGTTAGCATAATTTTTCAATTCTAACCATTGTTTGAAGAAGAGATATTGCGTAACACGATGATAGGTCAATCGATCAGCTAGCTTTTCGCGATAAGTTGCCAAGCTAGACGCTTCACGATGACGTACCGCTGCATCTGGCCATTCAGTCCAAGCTTTCAAGTCGAAATACTCTTTAATCGCCATGTATTCAACAAATACTTCAAGCCAAGACGCATTATCTGCTACAAATTTTTCATAGGCTGCTAAGTCTCCACGTTCTAAGAAACGTTTCACAGCTTTTTCCAAAACAGGCCTGCGATTGTTAAACACTTTCGCATAATCTACTTTTCTTGGATCTTGACCAAAGTCTAACCCTTCAAGATCACTTTTTACAAGCAGTCCTTCTTCAACCAGTCGATCAAAATCAATAAAATGTGTATTTCCCGCAAATGCAGAGAATGATTGGTAAGGAGAATCTCCATAACTGGTCGTGCCCAAAGGCAAAATTTGCCAGTAGCGTTGCTTTGTTCTTACCAAAAAATCCACAAAATCGTAAGCACTTTTTCCAAATGAGCCGATTCCGTATTTCCCTGGAAGAGAAGAAATATGCATGAGAACACCACTTTGACGCTCTTTCATCTTATCACCTCAATAAATTTTTCTGTTAAATTTTGCATTCATTTAACGAAAACGTTTGCGTTGATTTGATTATAACTTAATTCCGACCTGTATGCAACCATTTTTCTAGTTTTTTTGTAAAATTTTAAAATATTTTGGACAATTGAATCATTTTCTTCTATATTTTTTCAAGATTTTTGGAGTGGAAAATAAAAAATTTTCAAGATTTTTTAAAAAAGTGTTGCAACCGTTTTCTATTTGTGGTATACTTAAGCATAGTTTAAGAAAACGTTTGCGTAAACTATTTTAAATTGTTATCTTATTATTTTATTCTTTAGGAGGAATAAATCATGAAACATAAAATGTTGAAAAGTGTTGCAGTTCTTGGAACTGTAGGATTAGCTAGTTTGTTACTAGTAGCTTGCGGTAGCAAAAATAATAAATCAGCTTCTTCTGGTGATGGTAAAAACCTCACTGTTTACGTAGAAAAACAATACGAAGGCTACATGAAGAAAGCTGCTGCTGCTTTTGAAAAAGAAAATGGAACAAAAGTTACTATTAAAACTGGCGACCAACTTAAAGGTCTTGAAAATCTTTCACTTGACAACCAATCTGGCAAAGCTCCAGACGTTATGATGTCTCCATATGACCGCGTAGGTAGTCTCGGTTCGGACGGCCAACTTTCAGAAGTGAAACTTGACAAAGGTTCAATGACTGATGACACAACAAAAGCACTCGTAACTACAAAAGGTAAGACTTATGGCGCACCTGCTGTTATCGAAACATTAGTAATGTACTACAATAAAGACCTTGTTTCTAAAGCTCCAACTACATTTGCTGAATTAGAAGAACTGGCAAAAGACAGCAAATATGCTTTTGCTAACGAAAATGGCAAAACAACTGCTTTCCTCGCGGACTGGACAAACTTCTATTATGCTTACGGTCTGTTAGCTGGTAACGGGGGTTACGTATTTGGTAAGAACGGTACCGATCCTAAAGACATCGGTCTTGCAAATGACGGTTCTATTAAAGGTATTGAATACGCTAAATCTTGGTACGAAAAATGGCCAAAAGGAATGCAAGATACTAAAGGTGCCGCAAACTTAATTCAAACTCAATTCCAATCAGGTAAAACAGCTGCTATCATTGAAGGCCCTTGGAAAGCTGCATCATTTAAAGAAGCTAAAGTGAACTATGGTGTTGCCACTATTCCTACACTTCCAAATGGTAAAAACTATCAAACCTTTGGTGGTGGTAAAGCTTGGGTCATCCCTGCAGGATCTAAAAATGCCAAAACAGCTCAAAAATTTGTCAACTTCTTGACATCAACAGATCAACAAAAAGCTTTCTATGATGCTACAAACGAAGTACCTGCTAATACAGAAGCTCGTAAATATGCTGAAGGTAAAAATGATGAATTGACTTCAGCTGTTGTTAAACAGTTCCAATCTGCTCAACCTATGCCAAATATCTCTGAAATGAGTACTGTATGGGATCCAGCAGCAAGTATGCTCTTTGATGCTGTAAGTGGTAAAAAAGATACTAAAACCGCTGTAAATGATGCCGTTAAATTGATTAAAGATACTATCAATCAAAAATTTGGTAAAAAATAAAACAGATTGAGGTAGGATAGAACTCGATTGGCAGCACCAGTCGAGTTCTATATTTTAGAAAAAGGAGACTCTGATGACTACACAACAACAGCCACGTAAAGCATTGCTGCTCTCCCTCATCCCAGGACTTGGGCAAATTTATAATAAACAAAAAGCAAAAGGGGCTATCTTTTTAGGAGTTACCATCTTATTTTTGATTTACTTTTTCGCCATTGCTGCTCCTGAGTTAGGAAACTTATTTACTCTCGGTGAGGTTCCTGGACGCGATAACTCTCTTTTCATGCTGATTCGTGGTGCATTCCACTTTATTCTTGTCATTGTTTATTTCATCTTTTATGCTCTCAATCTAAAAGATGCTTATACTATTGCGAAACGTTGGAATAATGATTATCCAGTTCCTACGACTTTCAAAGATATGTTAAAAGGAATTTACGCTAATGGTTTTCCTTACCTATTGATTATTCCTTCATATATTGCAATGACTTTTGCTATCATTTTCCCTGTATTGGTCACTCTTTTAATCGCCTTTACAAACTATGATTTCCAACATTTGCCTCCAACCAAGCTCTTGGATTGGGTTGGCGTGACAAACTTCACTAATATTTGGCGACTTAGCACTTTCCGCTCTGCTTTTGGAGCCGTTCTTGGTTGGACTATTATCTGGGCACTGACTGCCTCAACTGTCCAAATCGTTATTGGTATTTTTACCGCTATTATTGCAAACCAACCATTTATTAAAGGAAAACGCATTTTCGGCGTTATCTTCCTACTGCCTTGGGCTGTCCCAGCATTCATCACTATCTTAACTTTCAGTAACATGTTCAACGATAGTATCGGTGCGATCAATACCCAAGTCATTCCGCTTCTTGGTAAACTATTGCCATTCTTAAATGGACATCTGATTCCTTGGAAAACAGATCCAACCTGGACTAAAATTGCTCTAATTATGATGCAAGGTTGGCTTGGTTTCCCTTACATTTATGTATTGACACTTGGTATCTTGCAATCCATTCCAAACGATCTTTACGAAGCAGCTTACATTGATGGTGCAAATGCATGGCAAAAATTCCGCAATATCACTTTCCCAATGATTTTAGCAGTTGCTGCCCCTACACTCATCAGTCAGTATACTTTCAACTTCAACAACTTCTCTATCATGTACCTCTTTAATGATGGCGGTCCTGGTACAGTTGGTGGTGGTGCAGGTTCGACTGACATCCTCATTTCATGGATTTATCGTTTAACGACAGGTGCAGCTCCTCAATACTCAATGGCCGCTGCGGTAACACTTATCATTTCTCTTATCGTGATTTCAATCTCCATGATTGCGTTCAAGAAACTACATGCATTTGATATGAAGGATGTGTAAGATGAATAATTCTATTAAATTTAAACGCCGTTTAAACCACTTTTTAACTTATTTCTATCTAGTGGCTTTATCTATTATCATTATCTATCCTCTCTTGATTACGATTATGTCTGCTTTCAAGACAGGGAATGTCCTTGCGTTTAAGCTAGATACAGATATTAATTTTAGCCTAGAAAACTTTAGCAAGCTTTTTACTGAAACTCTTTATGGGACTTGGTACTTTAACACTTTAATCATTGCTATCTTGACAATGATTATCCAAACAAGTATAGTTGTACTAGCTGGTTACGCTTATAGTCGTTATAATTTCCTAGCTAGAAAACAAAGTCTAGTCTTCTTCTTAATCATTCAAATGGTGCCAACAATGGCTGCCCTGACCGCCTTCTTCGTTATGGCTTTGATGTTAAATGCGCTCAACCACAGTTGGTTCCTCATCTTCCTTTATGTCGGCGGTGGTATCCCAATGAACGCTTGGCTCATGAAAGGATATTTTGATACTGTGCCTATCTCGCTTGATGAGTCCGCTAAATTGGACGGTGCTGGTCACTTCAGACGCTTCTGGCAAATTGTCTTGCCACTCGTTCGTCCAATGATTGCTGTACAAGCTCTCTGGGCTTTCATGGGACCATTCGGAGACTACATCTTATCTAGTTTCTTACTTCGTGAAAAAGAATTCTATACAGTTGCTGTTGGTTTACAAACCTTTGTTAGTGATGTGAAGAATTTGAAGATTGCCTACTTCTCAGCAGGTGCTATCTTGATTGCCTTGCCAATCTGTATCTTATTCTTCTTCCTACAAAAGAACTTTGTATCTGGTTTAACAAGTGGTGGCGACAAGGGATAATCTTGTCCCACCCTCTTTTATTTATAGTTGTATGATAGCTAATAAACTTTGCTTTATTAGCCATTACCTGATTATAAATTTGGGAACTATATAGCACTTTACACTAATCACAATATATAGTATCTTAAAATAAGATTTTTGTAAATTTGACAACTATACTTTGTAGTTGTGTAAACAGGTATATAATTCCCATAAATTTTTAGAAAGAGTGTCTTATGCTACCTTATCCATTTAATTATTTTTCTAGTATTTACGGTTTTAAAAAGCCTTTTGCCAACCGAAAATTACTGACCTGGTGTCAATTGATTTTTACAAGCATCTTTTTAATCTCCTTATCCATGATACCAGTTGCTGTGCAAAACGCGTCTCTCAAGACTTATCCACTCACTACTTTTGTAGATGGTGTTTTTGACCCTGTTACAAAGGAAGTAATGGACGATATCACAGAGAATGCTAAAATAGCAAATCATCAATTCAGCTATGCTGGTCAGCAATCAACTCACAATAGCAAAGCAGGAACTGTCCTTCTTGGAAAAGGGAATACAGCTTTAGGAGAAAAGCTGACCCTTGCTTTTGAGCCAAAGCAATTGGTTATTAGTAAAAAAGGAAGAAAACTGGCAAACATTCAATATCAGCATATCAATCAAGCTGCTCTAAAAAATAAAAAGTCGCTCAGTGCCGCCATTTCACAAGATTGGTTTCAACAAAATCGTGTTACCGTCAGTCTATTTTTGATTCTGATTTCAGGATTTCTATTGGCATTAAACTTCTTTATTGTCCTTCTAGGTGCCACTTTTTTCCTTTACTTAACGAAAAAATCTCGTCTTTTTTCTTTTAAAACCGTCAAAGAATGCTATCATTTTGCTTTGAATTGTTTAGGTTTGCCAACATTGATTGCTGTCGCGGTAGGGTTATTGTTTGGTCAAGCCATGACCACTATGATTACCATTCAAAACATTCTGTTTGTTCTTTATCTCGTCATTATTTTCTATCGGACACATTTCCGTGATGAAAAAATGAAAAAGTAGGAGGTTTTTTATGCGAGTTACTATTAAAGAAGTTGCTAAATTGGCAGGAGTTTCGCCTTCTACCGTTACCCGTGTTGTCCAAAATAAATCCAGCATCAGCGATGAGACCAAAAAAAGAGTCCGTAAAGCTATGAAGGAATTGAATTATCATCCTAATCTTAATGCACGTAGTCTTGTTAGCAGTTACACACAAGTCATTGGTGTTGTTTTACCTGATGATTCCGATGCTTTTTATCAAAATCCATTTTTTCCTTCAGTCTTTCGCGGGATTGCTCAGGTGGCTTCCGAGCATCACTATGCTATTCAAATTGCGACTGGAAAAAATGAAAAAGAACGCATGGAAGCTATTTCCCAAATGGTTCTAGGAAAACGTGTGGACGGACTCATTTTTCTCTATTCTCAGGAAAATGATCCATTAGTGAAAATGGTCAGCGAAGAACAATTTCCTTTCTTAATTTTAGGAAAATCTCTTTCGCCATTCATTCCTTTGGTGAACAATGACAATATTCAAGCCGGATATGATGCAACAGAATATTTTATCAAAAAAGGCTGCCGCAATATTGCTTTTATTGGTGGTAGTAAAAGGTTATTTGTGACACAAGATCGTTATAAAGGATACCAAAAAGCGCTAGAAGATTACCATTTAGAGCTTGACCCTCAAAATACAGCCTTTGCAAATGAATTTTTGGAAGATAAAGGATATCAATTTACCAAGCGCCTTCTCAGTCATGATACAAAAATTGATGCCATTATCACAACAGACAGTATGCTGGCAGAGGGAGTTTGTAATTATTTAAATGAAAATCAATTATCTGTTCCCACTCTAGCCTTTGACTCTATTAAACCCAAACTTGATTTAATAGCTTATGTAGATATTAACACATTAGAGCTAGGGCGGGTTTCGTTCAAGACTATTCTACAAATTATCAATGATACCAAAGAAAATCGACAAATTTGTTATCGCCAATTAATTCCACATCGCATTATCGAACAATAAAGAAAGGAAGTTTATGGCTTTCCGAACATTCCAAGCCTACTTAGATGACCAAAGTCTCATCACGATCAAGTTAGAAAAACAATTTTATACTGAACAATTACAATTTACAATCGAAACGGTTGATAGCACACAAACCTTACAGATAAGAACTCTGGAAGAACAAGATGACTTCGTGCAATACAGTCTTGCTCCTCTTGAGCCGTTAGATTTAACCAGTCATTATTGGATTTACGACCAAGATCGCAATAAAACCTTTTTGCAATTTCGCCATATTGTGAGAAAACCGATTTTTGACCAGACCTTTGCTTATGATGGCGATGACTTAGGAGCTCATTACACTCCTAAAGTAACGACTTTTAAACTCTGGACTCCTATTTCCGAGCAAGTTTTGCTCCATTTACAAAATCAAGTTTATCCGATGACACTTGGTGAAAAGGGCGTTTGGCAAACAGAGGTCTCTGGAGATTTTGATGGGGCTGCTTATTACTATCTACACAAAGTGAATGGTCATTGGGTGGAAGTCCACGACCCTTATGCCCTATCTTCTGAAAGCAATTCTGGTGTTAGTTATGTTGTCAATCCAGAGAAAATTACTCGCCCAATTCACCGAGCAGCAACACAAATTCCAATAACAAAAGCTGTTATCTACGAGATGAGTGTGAGAGATTTTTCCATGCAAAAAGAAGCTGAGTTTTCTTACCCTGGGAAATTCAAGTCCCTAACAGAGTCTCCTGATTTGCAAGAACACACTTTGGGAATGGATTATGTCAAACAACTGGGCATTACTCATATCCAACTCATGCCAGTGTATGATTTTGGCAGTGTTGATGAAAACCATCCAGAACTCGTGTATAACTGGGGCTACGACCCTATGCAATACAATCTTCCTGACGGCAGCTTTGCAACAAATCCACATGATCCTTATACAAGAATCGTTGAATTGCAAGAAGCAATCGCTGCTTATCATCAAGCCGACATCAGTGTTATCATGGACGTCGTTTACAATCATGTCTACGATCCCCAAACCTATGCTTTTGAAAAAATCGTCCCAGGCTATTTCTTCCGTTATGATCACAATGCCAATTTAACAAATGGGACTTTCTGTGGGAACGACGTAGCAAGTGAACGAGCAATGGTTCGTAGCTATATTAAGCATTCCCTCAAACAATGGCTAACTCTTTATGGAATGGACGGCTTCCGCTTTGACCTCATGGGCATTCTAGATATAGAAACCATGAAGCAGATTGCAGAGGAATTGAAGTCGCTTTATCCAAATGTTTATTTGTATGGAGAAGGGTGGCGTATGAATACGGGACTCGATAGCAATCGACTTGCACATCAATTCAACGCTGACAAATTACCAAGCTATGGATTTTTCAACGATCATTTTCGCAATACAATAAAAGCAACCATTGCAGAAGGGCAACAATTATCAGAGGTTCATTCGCTAAATTCCATAGAGAATGTTCTAACTGCTAATATTGGCTTCTCAGGTACTGGTACTGAGCACTTTATCGCACCGCAACAAGCAATCAACTATGTAGAATGCCATGACGATGCAACTGCTTTTGACTATTTTGCGATTCAAAATCCAAAGATTGATTTGAAGGAACGGCTTGATAATGCCCGTCTCGCTCTGCATCTCTCCTTACTTGCACAAGGGGTGCCTTTTATTCACAGCGGGCAAGAGTTTTTCCGTAGTAAAAACCTCATGGATAATACTTATAATGCTCAAGACGCCATCAACCGTCTTGATTGGCTACGCTCAATTGAATATGAGAAAGACGTAGATTTTGTTCGCCAGTTGATCCAATTCAGAAAAGCAAATCTGCTCCTCAGTTTGGAAACAAGAACAGAAATTAAAGATTACTGTTCTGTCGAATGGCTAAGTGATTCTGTGGTCGAATATAAAATTAAAGAAAAAGAAGATCAAATCACAATCCTCATTAACTTTGGAAACGAAGCATTTAGCTATCCAAATCAGGATAAACAAGCTATTTTTATCAACTACCCAGAGATCAGCCTTGACGTTCCTCTCAATACTAACAGAGATTCCTATACTGTCCCTGCAAAACAAGTTCTCGTACTTAAATAATCGTGAGGCTGGGCAAAAACACCATTTTTAATCAGAAATAGATAATCAACGACATTATAAAAGGCTTAAAATCAAGATTTATTTAAACCAGATTCTAAGCCTTTTTGCTTTTATGCTTGTTTTTGCCCAGCCTCTATTTGTCCCGCACCGAAGGCCGCGAGACAGACTGCAAGTCATATAAAAAAACATCAGATTGACCAAACTAGCCAATCTGATGTTTTATTCTTCTACGAAACGTCCAAGAATGTGAACATTATCTGCTACCGATACAAAAGCATGCGGATCGGTTTTACGCATGATATGCTTGAATTCATTAAATTCAGCACGCGTAATAACTGTAATCAAAACTGCTTTTTTCTCATGATTGTAGGTACCTTCTGCACCATTAACCATGGTTGCACCACGATGCAATTTGTTATGAATTTTATCAATAACTTCTCTGGGATGACTGGTAATAATCATCGCCTGCATCTTCTTTTGCTTAGTAAAGACTGCATCTGTCACACGGCTTGACACAAAAATCGTAATCATCGAATATAGTGCGTATTTCCAGCCGAAAGTCACACCGGCAATAATCATAATCATGCCATTGACCATAAAGGAAATATTTCCCACATTTCTGCCGGTTTTCTTCCGAACCGTCAAGCTGACAATATCCGTCCCACCACTGGAAATATTGGAACGCAAGGCAAAGCCGATTCCCATTCCCATGATAACCCCACCAAACAAGGCATTGATAATCGGGTCATTCGTTAAAGTCACTTCAGGAACAAACTGGATAAACAGCGAGCTCATGGAAACGGTTATAAAAGTAAATACCGTAAACTTGTGCCCAATTTGATACCAAGCCAAAATCATCAGCGGGATATTGATGAGGTAGAAAGTCACAGAAACCGGAATAGTAAATCCTAAAAAACGCGTACTTAAAGCAGCTAAAATCTGTGCCAATCCAGTCGCACCGCTTGAATAAACATGCCCCGGTTGAAAGAAAAGATTCACTGCAACCGCAGATAGAAAACCATAAATGAGCGAAGCAGAAATCTTTTCATCGTACTTCTCACGAGAAATACTCTTAAGTACTCGTATCAACTTAAAATCATAGGCTAGACGGCGCAAATAATAACGCAATCGTTTGTAAATCTTACTTTTCTTCATGAGTTTCTACTTGTAAACTTAATTCTTCAAGTTGTTTAGCGTCGACTATGCTTGGCGCCTGAGTCATTGGATCACTTGCTTTGTTGTTTTTAGGGAAAGCAATCACTTCACGGATATTTTCCTCGCCAGCCAGCAACATGACAAAACGATCTAGCCCAATTGCCAGTCCACCATGCGGTGGAAAACCATAATCCATTGCTTCTAGCAAGAAACCAAATTGATCAGTAGCTTCTTCTTCAGAAAAACCAAGGGCTTTAAACATTCGTTCTTGCAAATCTTTGTGGTTAATACGAAGACTTCCACCACCCAATTCATAACCATTCAAGACAATATCATAAGCAATAGCACGAACCTTGCTCAAATCACCTTCTAATTCATGAGCTGTGTCTGCTTGTGGAAGAGTGAATGGATGGTGCGCACTCATATAGCGACCTTCTTCTTCCGACCATTCAAACATTGGCCAATCCACAACCCAAAGGTAATTAAATTTCGATTCATCAATCAAGTCTAGATCTTTTGCAAGACGAACACGAAGAGCTCCCAAAGATGCATTGGCAACTTCAAGCGTATCCGCTACAAAAAGAACCAAATCATTGTCTTCAAGCTGTAAAGCATCTGTTAAGTCACTTGTCAAGTCTTTCAAAAACTTAGCAACTGGTCCATTTAATTCACCTGATGCCACTTTCACCCAAGCAAGTCCTTTTGCTCCATACTGTTTTGCTTGCTCTGTCAACTTATCTATATCTTTTCGCGAATAGCTGTCAGCTGCATTTTTCACAACAATAGCTTTAACGGCTGGTGCTTCTGAGAAAACTTTAAAGTCAATTCCCTTGACAAGTTCTGTCAAGTCTTGCAATAGCATCTCAAAACGTGTATCTGGCTTATCACTTCCATACAGAGCCATTGCATCATCATATTTCATTCGTGGGAATGGCAGTGTAACCTCAATCCCCTTCGTTTCTTTCATCACTCGAGCAATCAAGCCTTCTGTAATATCCTGGATTTCTTGATCAGATAGGAAAGAAGTTTCTAAGTCAACCTGTGTAAACTCTGGTTGACGGTCTCCACGTAAATCCTCATCACGAAAGCATTTTACAATTTGATAATACCGATCAAATCCAGCATTCATCAACAGTTGCTTGGTAATTTGAGGACTTTGTGGCAGAGCATAAAAATGACCTTGGTTCACTCGACTTGGTACCAAATAATCACGCGCCCCTTCTGGAGTTGACTTAGTAAGAAACGGCGTTTCCACATCAATAAATTCAAGCTCATCTAAGTAATTGCGAATAGAATGTGTTACCTTAGCCCGCAATTTCAAATTTGCCAACATTTCAGGACGACGAAGGTCTAAATAACGGTAACGGAGACGGGTATCATCATTCGCTTCAATACCGTCTTTGATTTCAAATGGAGTCGTTTTGGCCGTATTGAGAACTGTCAAATGCTCCACGTGTAATTCAACAGCTCCTGTTGCCAATTTATCATTCGCCTGCGTACGGCCTTCTACTTTTCCAGTCACTTCGATCACATATTCGCTTCGCAAACTTTCAGCGGTTTCCATGATTTCTTTATCCACATTTTCAGGATTGATAACTAGCTGCATTATGCCTTCACGGTCACGCAAATCAATGAAAATCAACCCTCCCAAGTCACGACGACGGGACACCCAACCTTTCAAAGTGATTTTTTGACCAACATGTTCACTACGAACACGCCCGGCATACATTGAACGTTTCATTTTTATTCTCCAAACTTTTAATTCTTTTACTATTTTACCACAAAAGCGATGAAAAAGAAGACATGCTTTTCAAAATCTTCATATCTTAACGTAATATTTTTACAAAAGAAGATGACGACTCACCTCTTACTTTCTTTGTCATATAATTCAGGATGCAAAACCTTGACCACATAACTTGATGCTAAGCGCAATAGCCCTGCTGCCAAGCCAAAAATCGGTGCTAAAAACCGAAAAAAGAAATTCCCTCTTACAAAATAGGCAATTCCTCCTATAATCAAAAAAACAATTAGAAACTGAATTACAGACGGAATGATTATTTTTTTCATTGTTCTCTCCACTTCTACTTCAACATTCTACTATTATGAGAGAAAAAAGCCATTCGACTGGCTTTCTCCCTTTTTAAATTAAAACCCCAGTTGTTCAAAAATTGTTTGAAAATCTTTTTGAATCTGATTTAAACTGACTGTCAATTCTTCACGAGTTTGATTGTTTTTGATGGTAACTTGATTGCTTTCAATCTCACTTTCACCAAGAGTTATCAAAGTCTTAGCAGAGAAAGTATCTGCTGACTTGAATTGCGCTTTTAACTTACGATTTAAATAATCACGTTCAGCTGTAAATCCTTGCTTGCGAAGTGCTTGTACAATTTCCAAAGCTTTGTTATTAGCACCGTCTCCCAGAACCGCAATATAAACGTCCAAACTATCCTCTAGCGGCAAGGCTACACCCTGCTTTTCAAGAACGAGGAGCAGACGTTCTACGCCCATCCCAAAGCCAAATCCAGCCGTCTCTGGTCCACCAAAATAAGCAACAAGGCTATCATAACGACCGCCTGCACAAATAGTCAGTTCATTACCGACTACATCTGCAGTAAATTCAAAAATCGTGTGATTGTAATAATCCAATCCGCGGACCATATTGGTATTGATAACATAAGGAATTCCCAGTGCTTCCAACATCGAACGCACAGCTTGAAAATGAGTTTGGCTTTCCTCATCTAGATAATCCAGAATAGAGGGTGCATTTTCAACAGCGAGTTTATCTTCTTTTTCCTTACTGTCTAGCACACGGAGAGGATTTTCTTCCAGACGACGCTGACTATCTTTAGAAAGACTGTCTTTCAACGGCGTCAAATAATCAATCAATGCTTGACGATAAGCGGCGCGACTCTCTGCATTCCCCAAACTATTCAACTGCAACGTTACACCTTGAATACCAATTTCATTGAAAAATTGAGCTGCCATGGCAATCGTCTCTACATCAGTCGCAGGATTATTGGAGCCAAAACACTCTACACCAATCTGATGAAACTCACGCAGACGCCCTGCCTGTGGACGCTCATAACGAAACATAGAACCCATATAATAAAGTTTCACCGGCTTTTGGACTTCTGGTGCAAAGAGCTTATTTTCCACATAAGAACGTACAACTGGTGCTGTTCCTTCTGGACGCAAAGTAATATGACGGTCGCCTTTGTCATAAAAATCATACATTTCTTTAGTCACAATGTCAGTCGTGTCGCCAACAGAACGACTAATCACTTCATAATGCTCAAATAGTGGGGTACGAATTTCTGCGTAATGATATTTTTTAAATGTTTTGCGAGCAAATTCTTCTACATATTGCCATTTGACAGACTCTTGAGGGAGAATATCCTGAGTCCCTTTCGGTTTTTGTAATTTCATAGCTTTCCTCTTCATTCATATAATATAATTATTTTACCACAAGTAGCAAATTTTGAGGACAGTTTCGGTATATTTTCTCTGAAAAGCTAGCACGCTCTGCTATTTTACAAAAAGTAAAAGAAAATCTGTCAAGTAACTTTACTTTACAAATTTTTTTTGATATACTATTACAGTTGATGAAAATCAAAGAGATTGAATCGAACTTATATTAAAAGGAGAATAAAGAAAATGGCAGTACCTGCACGTCGCACTTCAAAAGCGAAGAAAAACAAACGCCGCACTCACTACAAAATTACAGCTCCATCTGTACATTTTGACGAAACTACTGGAGATTACTCACGTTCTCACCGTGTATCCCTCAAAGGATACTACAAAGGACGTAAAATCGCCAAAGCTGCAGCAGAATAATAGAAGGGAGCTATCATGCGCGTAAATATCACACTTGAACACAAAGCATCTGGTGAACGCTTGTACCTTACTTCTAAAAACAAACGCAACACTCCAGACCGTCTTCAATTGAAAAAATACTCACCAAAATTACGTAAACATGTAGTGTTTACCGAAGTTAAATAAGGTTTCATTACATTTCAGTACATGCTGAAAACCTTGATTTCATGCGATTTTTGAAATTTTGAATTTCATTACAAATCATTTGAAATTAGTTCTATGGCAACCTTTTTGGCAACCTTTTTTGAAATAAAAAAGAAAGTCAGCAATCGAAGAATGAGAAGTCCTAGAAGATTCCTAGGGCTTTTTTCATTCCTAAAAATGAGTGAAATAGCATAGTCTTTTCAATCCTTTGTGGAATATAAAAATCTTCCTACACCATGTAAGAAGATTTTTGAATCTTATTCTATTTTTCAGTTACATAAATACGACACGAAGCGCCAGATATACTTTGTAAAAGTGGATATTCCCTTTCGTTCGTACTTTTATAGGAATTTAGTTCTTCTTCCGATATTTCTCTTACCCCTTTTAAAGCAAACCAAGTATAACCTTGTTCTATCTCTTCGAAAACATCCCACTGGGATGGAAGTGTATAAATATATCCATCTTTGACTTTCTCAGGAAAAACTCCATGCGCATCTACTTCTGCAAATAAAGATTTTGAACCGTCTTTCAAAGTAAGGATAATATTATCGATTTTTTCAACTTTTTTCCCAACTTTTGTATTATTTTGTGTTGGCACAGTGAATAATACTTTATCACCATGACACTTTGCATGGAATAAGTGAGCATCAAAGACGCTAATTGCAGACATTTTTTCGTCATATTGACTACCTAGACGATATACTATTGTTGTTACTTCTGCCATTTTCCTATCTCCTTCTATGTTTTCCTTTATATCCCAATCCTAGACCTACTAGCAGGCTAAGTCCTAGTAAACCGAACATAGATTCTCTTGAGCCTGTGTTTGGTAGTTGCTTGCTTCTTTCAACCCTTGAATAAGTTACAGGAACTACCTTAGAATTAGTAGGCACTTCTTTGACCGCTGCATCAACAACATCTACAACATTACCTTTAGCATCAAGAATTTCTTTAGGTTGACCGCCGTTTTTACGGATTTCATTAGCCTTATTTTTCAAATCTTGCAAACGTTTAGCATCAGCTTCAGCCTTATCTTGCTCAGCTTTAAGTTTAGCTAATTCATTGTACTTAGCAACCTTTTCTTTAGCTGTTGCCTGCAACTTAGAAAGTGCTTCTTTAGCAGTTTCAAGCTCTGCACGAGCTGCTGCTGCTTTAGTTTGAGCTTCTGCAAGTTTAGAATTGAGTTCTTTAAGTACAGCTGGTTTGTTAGTTAAAGCTGTTTCAAGGTCTTGAGCTTTTTTATTATCTTCATCAGCAAGAACTTTTACTTTGTCACGATTAGCTGTCGCAAACTCAACAGCCTGTTTAGCTACCCCATTAGCTTTGGTAAGTACTTCTAGTTCTTCTTTAGCCTGCGTAAGAGCTTGTTGAGCTTTTGAGTTTTCAGATTTAGCTTTCACAAGTTCAGCCTGAGCCTTAGAAAGAGCATTGGCTTTATCAACCGCACTAGCCTTAGCTACTGCAAGTGTTTCCTTAGCAGATTGCAATGATGCCTTATCCGCATCTAACTGTGCTTGTGCATCTACTACCGCTTTTTCAAGAGCAGGAATATCTACCGTACCTGACTGCAAATCATTAAGACGTTTTTGAGCATCTGCCAAAGCCTTCATAGCAGTATCGTACTTAGTTTGAGCATCTGCAAGTTTAGCTTTAGCATCTTGGTCTGCTTTTACTGCTGTGTCGTAAGCTAATTGAGCTTTAGCTAATGCTTTTTCATCTACAATGGTTTTTGTTTCATAAACAGGAACAACCTCTGTTTTTCCACCTGTTAAAGTCTGATAAGGATTGTCGATAGCCTCTCCATTAGTGTTTAGCATCAAAGCATAAGTTGCTGGTGCAGAGTACCCCAGACCATTAAATGTTGTATAGAAGTCTACACCTACCCCAGCTGAGTTGTAGTTACCACTAAGACCAAGCAAAGCAAGAGCATCTGAAAAATTATCACGTGAAGTACCTGCTGTTGATACATTAGAACCTGTGCCAGTGGAACCGTAGAGCATGTTTCCTACAAAAGCAAGCAAATTAGCCTTTAAATCAGCCATAGTCTGATAAGCACCATTATGTCCTTGGTACTGTACTTGATTAGCTACTACACCATTTAAAAGTTTTCCTGAACCTTGAACAGCATCTAAGTGTTCTTGAGTTTGATTTGATTCTGTTACTTTTTTAATAGACTCTGGTCCCCAGAAACCATTAGCCTTGAGTTCTGCTTCAGACATATTGTTATATGCAGGGAATGTTTTATTAAACAAATTTTTTAGTGCTTGTTTAGTAGCTGCTACACTCTCTTTAGTTACTTTAAGTGGTTCTGTACCAACCTTAGAACGCAGGTCATTAACCAAAGCAGTATAGAACAAAGCTAAATCAGTTAACTGCTCATCTGTCAAATCATGAACTGATACCTTAGTCGTAGAATCTGTATTAGAGAATTGTGGATTGTAACTACTTTTCCAACTTCTAAATACTAGACGATTGGGTGCTGCAATATCAGCTAAAGAACTTCCTGGGTAGTTTTCCAAGCCATCAGCAATAGCTTTACGAACATCAGCATAAGAACCCCTACCCTCTGCCAAAGCCTTAATAGCTTTTAAGTAAGCATCAGAAGTTACTACCCCGTTTGATTCAAACAATTCAGATTTAGCTACTCCGTCCTTAAGGGTTGCCTTACCACCAGTTGTTACAGTTTTAGTTCCCGTTTGTACTTTTTGTGTAGTACCTGCCTTAACTACATCAAGAGCTTTTTTAGCGTCTTCTACTTTCTTAGTAGAATTAGCTTCAGTGGATTTAGCAACATCTAATGCCTGTTTAGCAGACTCTGCTACCTGAGTTGCACCGTTTACAACTTTCTTAGCATCTTCAATAGCCTTAGCTTTATTAGCTTCAGCAGACTTAGCA
Source organism: Streptococcus sp. HF-2466 (assembly GCF_015594645.1). NCBI lineage: Bacteria > Bacillati > Bacillota > Bacilli > Lactobacillales > Streptococcaceae > Streptococcus > Streptococcus sp. HF-2466. The sequence continues at coordinate 11,848 of NZ_JADNQU010000004.1, read as the reverse complement.
GTATCCAAAGATTGCTTAGCTGTATCTAGGGCTTTTTGGTCGTCAGCTACCTTCTTAGTAAGGTCATCAACATCTTTTTGCAACTTAGTAGTATCAGTTGTTGATTTCGAAAGGTCATCTACCTTCTTCTGAGCATCAGCCACAGCACTTGCAGTTTTATTAGCATTAGCCTCAGCCTGATTAACTACTGTTGTTTGGTCTGCTACCTTTTTAGCAGTATCAGCTTGACTCTGTTCAGCAGACTTAACGGAGTCCTCAGCCTTAGCAAGCTCATCTGATTTAGTTTGAGCTGCCTGTTTAGCTTCATCAACCTTAGCAGGTGTAACTGTTTCTACTTCTTTAATTTGATTTGTAGTGTCATTAACAACTTTATCAGCACCCTTAACAGCCGTATCAGCCTGAGTAACTACCCCTTGTTGAGCTTCCACAGCCTTATTTGCAGTATCCGCTTGAGACTTAGCTTCTATTACTTGCTGTTCTGTTACTTTAGCAACAGGGGCATCATTCTTAGCATTAGGGTTTTCTACAGTTTTAACAATACTCTCCTTAGCACCTGTACCTACCTCGTCAGCACTTACCGTTGTAGATACCCCATATACAGACGACAGAGCCAATACAGATACCACAGCACCCGTGCGTAACTTTTTAATGGTACCATGACCACTAGTTTTGAAATTTAACATAATAACGTTCTCCTTTATTAAATAAGTCTCAAAAGACTGTTTTATAAATATTATATCACATTTACAGTCTTTATTATTATATTATTTTTAAAAATTCAGTCTTTAATGGGTGGTATTTTAATTAAAAGAAACTTGTATGATAGTTAAGAGGTGCTATCATGACTAAAAATATGAATTTAAGAGAGTTTGTTGCTAAACAAATCAGACATTTAAGACTGAAGAATGGAATGACTCAAGAATATCTAGCAGAAAAAGCTGATTTAGGTTTCAATTACATTTACCGTTTAGAAAATAAACAGTTAAACGTTAAAATAGAAACCATTGAAAAAATCATGCAAGCACTTGAAGTTGACGTGAATACCTTTTTCAATATTGAAAATCAGAATAAAGGCAAGGAATTTGTGCAACTCATTGAAGATATTGAAAATCTCCCAAAAGAAAAAAGAGAGCCTACTATTAAAGCCCTCAGAATATTGTTGAAACAGATAAAATAAGCCAAGTCGAAAAACGACTTGGTTTTTTACATGCTTATTTTATATCTATATAATTATCAAATCCATTTCGTGATTGAACCGATTTAATAAACTTTTCCATATTCTCCCAATCCTCATATTCATCAACTATCTTAAACAAATCCAATCGTTCAGCTACTTGACAAAATACCTCTAGATTTTCTTCTGATTCAAAAATCTTTTCGATTAAAGGGAGGTAGTCCATTGCTTTTTCTATTACATTAAATTTAGTAAATATTTGATATTGATCATCTCTTTTAGAAATATAGTCATAAAAAAAGCTATTCCAGATGACCCAAGCATAATCCAAAGTTTTTGTCCTTTTACTTGGATTTTTTAGGTTTTTTAAACTAGACTGACTGGATTTTTCCAGTGATTGGATAAATGTCGCATTGACTATTTTTTTTAAATCTAACTTATCTAACTTATCAGAAAGTATCCTATTTACCTCTTTGACAGTATTGTCATCTCCGTTCTCAATTTCTTTCGAGATTATTTCGGCAAATTTTTCTAATTTTGTTTGCCTATCACCATTTAATTCAGAATCAAACGAGGGGAAAATTTCTAAATAGTTATTATGAGACACAACCTTTCCAGACAACAAATTTTCAGCCGTTTTTTCATGTACGTGCAAGTTCTCTACTAGATAAGCGACTTTGGCTTCATAATCTCCGCTAATACCTTGTTCTTTCTTAAAATCTTGAAAATCTTGCATTTTGTGCATCAAATTGAGAGTCACTGTAACTAACATACGTTCTTCTATTTTAATTTTGTTTTTCATAGAAACATCTCCTAAAGTTAAAGTATCTTATTTTATCACATAAAATATAGAGATTTCAAGAAGGGAGAAAGCTTTTAGGGTAAAACGTTTTCAAAAAATAATGATGCTTGATTAAACTCTATCATGCTAAATTATAGTTTTTTTAATCTCTAAATAATAGTCTTTATAATCCAGTATTTACAAGGGGTTATGAGTTCATCAAAAATTCCACAGTTTCCTAATTTTTAAATAAAAAAGATTATATCAAAAATATAGCATTTCTTAGGTAAACATATTTTTTTAGTTTTTATACAATAATAATGTGAGATAGCTATCACACACTAATACATACCTTCAATAAATTTGAAAAGCCGTGGATTTTTTGATGTATTTAATAAAACGGTTAGAAAAGAGGTAGTCTATGGAAGCTACACAAATTACTATAAAAGGTCGCCTTATTGGCGCTGCGGAAGTTAAAGACTTTACGTCTGGTCTCAGTACGGGGCAAACCCAATTGTCTATCGGATTACGTACTAAAGATGGACGATTTAATCAAACTAATGTCAAAGCTGATGCAGTTAATGTTACCGATTTTACATCTTTATTTGACGAATTGGTAGAAATTATTCTTGACGATGTTTCTATCAATGCTTACTCAAGCGGAAATCGTGCTGCACTCTCAGTAAAAGCTAAGTCTGCTTTTATTGAACTTGTTTAATGGATAGTGGGGAGTATCTCCCCTTATCCATAGAAAGGAATTGTTATATGTCGTTTATATCGTGGCTAATTATCTTATTTGCTGGATTTCTTTATTTAGCTCTTAGGATTAGTGAAACTATCGAAAAGCAGAGACAGGCTCAGATGCTTCAGTTAAACCTCCCAGCAATCACAGCAGATATTGAGCAGGTAATTGAAGAAAGCGCCACTGTTTCAGGTCAAAAACTTCTTTTTGATAGTCGCTACATTCGATTTTTGCAAAGTAGCAATGACAATCGTTCTTACCTTGTTAGTTTTCCTATTATGCTATCTAAGAAGCCTGTTGATGAAGAAGAAGAAAGCTATATCCAACAAGTCTTTTTAACACAGTTTAGCAAATACCTAGCTGAATCTACAACCTATGAAAGCTGGTCCGACAAAGGACACAGACTGCAATTTGACACTCAATTTGGAAAAATTTTACGGTATAACAATCAATATTACCTTAATCTCCAAATGTCTTTTTCCTACATTTAGAAAGGCACTATACATGAAATGTTTTCTTGATGCAAGCCTATATGACTACGGGGCTCCATTCTTTTGGGATATACCCGTGGAGCGTGTGCCCCATGCTCTATTGGTAGGTTCCAGTGGTTCTGGAAAAACTTATGCGACAAAAATTTTCTTAGCTCGTTTTGCTCATAGTTACCCAAAATCCCCATTCCTTATTGCGGACTATAAGGCTGATTCTGACTTTGCCTTTTTAAATGACTGCAAAACTTTTAAGCGTTTTGATTCTGTATCAGACATATTAAAAATTGGCTTGAACATTTTAGAAAATCGTCAAAAAGGAATTGATAAATCACGAGAATTTGTTGTTATCTGTTTTGATGAGTTTAATGCGTGGCAAAATAGCCTTGACAAAAAGGAGCGTGAGCAGGCAATTAAAGACTATACTCGCTTAATTCAGCTAGGACGTTCCTTTGGAATCTATGTAATTATTTCGCAGCAAGATGCTCATAAAAGTTCACTTGGTCTATCAAGGGATTCGATAGGTACAGTGATTGCACTAGGCAAACTCTCGAAGGAAACTGTCTCAATGCTCTTCTCAGATGAAAAAGAAAACATTGTGAGAAACAACCCTCGAGGTGTAGGATACATGAAGGTAGATGGGCAAGATAGTCGTCACATCATTGTACCAAGTTATAACATGCTTCCTTTAGAAAACCTGATTCGAGAAGCTGTTAATCGTTCAGACCGCTATTTCTATTCTGATGAGACAGTTGCCGAGGGGTAGCCTTGCGGCGGAAACGCTGGCTTACTGTCTCGCCAGCTTTAGCTGGCTGTTATACGGGGGACATGTAAAGACCCCCGTTCCATTTGACCTTGTTTTTAAAGCTTTGTAAATTCCACTTTAGGGTAAAATGCTTAATTCCCTTAAAACGCTGTTATATCAACGTTATTCTACAACATTTTATTTAGGGTGACCGCCACCTTAAAGTGTGGGAGAATAAAAGCATAGGAATTTCGCTACATTACAATAAATAGTTAACCAAACCAATATTTACCGCCCGGTTAACTTTCACTCTTTAGGCGGATAGAAAGAAAATAAAATGATTTGTAGAAATGAAATTGAAAAATATCTTCAAAAAGATAACGACCATAACCTAGTCATTATGACCAGTGTCGATGAAGCTACATTTGTCATCCAACCGACAGAAGATGCTGTAGGAGAATATCCACATAATTGGCATCAAATTGCTTTATCGCTGTCTGAAACAGTAGCAGAAAAGCTATCCCTCCCTGTTCTCTTTGGAAATTATGTTCCACTGAAAACCCCACCAGCAGGCTATACAGACGGATTTACCTTTCAGAATCTCCCCTATTACTTTGCAATTGCTTGGCATCAAACTAATTTCACTATGGGGATTATCCTAAAAATTTCTGCATCAGCTTTGTCTCACTATAAAACCTCCTATCAAGACTATTATGGTGAAGTAATTGACGTTCACAATATAGCGCAACTGCTGTACGCTGACTATTATGACTTGCGCCTCTCTCGTATTGACCTTGCTGTTGATTACTTTAATTATTCAATGTCTGTCAATGACCTGTATCAAGGGCTGAAAAACAAGCGATATATCATTACTAATCATAAGGGACGTAAAAATATTTCTAACATCAGCGCTCAAGAAGTAAATGGTCAAGCGCAAACGATGTATATCGGTAGCAAGAAAAAGAATGTAAATGCTCTGCTGCGTATCTATAACAAGTATCAGGAACAATTAGACAATCAAGGTCGCTATATGCACTTAACTAAGTATTGCAATTCTTGGGTACGTATGGAAGCTTCTTACAAAGGAACTTATAGCAATCAAATACTAACCTTACTTCTTGATATTGATAACCCTCAAGATTTGAGTAAACTCATTGTCAACAAAATGATTGATAAATATTGTTTCCATGATGCAGAGACTGGTCAACCGTTGCAATTCACTAGTGATTTACTTAAAGGGGCTGGCATCTTCTCAGAGCTTGAATCTTTGAACTCTCGTAACAATGACCTTTTATCAACCATTTCATATTTAATGAAGGGTAGTGGACTCTTTCCTCTTCTAACGAAAATTGAAAAAGTATGGGGCACTCAAGCCCGCAATCACTTCATCATCAGGCTCATTCAAGAGTATGAGACCAACTACACCCCCAACCCAGACGTAGGGTTATGGTTAAATAAATTTAGTAGGGAACTTGAGAAATTTAATTTTGAAGATTTTCTTGAAGATGCCTTTCAAATTTTTTACCAAAAAAACAACATCACTCCTAAAGATTCCGCCAAGAAGCCTAAAAGTGATGTTGCGGATTAGCGAGAGATAAGCAGTAGCTTACCCCTACTGCTATTATCTCATATTTCAATTATATTTACCAAAGAAAGTGAGAATAGTATGTCTAGCAATAATTTTGATTTAAAGCAAATTGAACTCATGCTTCTTACTGTTATTGACCTACTAAAACATTTAAATAGTGAAAAGAATAGAACTGGTATTATTTATACTCAAAAAGAGTTATTAGATTTACTGAGTATATCTCCAAATACATTGAAGTCATGGGAAAATAGAGGTCTTAAACGTTTAGAACCACCTATTGAGGGTACTAGAACCGTTTACTATCATATTGATACTGTTTTAGAGTTTTTAAGCCACAACTAGAAGTGAAATGTGCTAAAATAGGAGTATCAAAAAAGAAAGTGAGATACTATCTATTTTAGCTTTTTTCAATTCTTCGATTGATTGAAGAGGGCAGCAATGAATATAGAAAAAATTATCCATAAAGGAAAAACCGTCCTCAAGAAAGTAAAGGACAATGGCGAGATTAGTTATTCAGCAAAGAGCATCTATCTAGGCTTAGATATAAAGACTGGAAAACCTGTAAAAACAACCATAACAGCTAAAACCCTACGCTACTTAGACCGTAAAATTATTCAAGCTAAAATTGATTTTGAAGAAAGTGGTTCAACAAGGAAAGAAACTTTTAGCATTGCTACCTTGTCAGATTTAGCTGAACTGTGGTTCTCCAACTACGAGACTTGGGTCAGCTCAGATAACACTCTAAACCGAGTGAGGAACTATCTAGATACCTATATCCTCCCCCAATTTGGGCAATATCAGCCTGATAAAGTTACTTCGTCTGATATTCAAAACTGGGTTAATGAGCTTGCAACAAAATCAAAAGAATCTGTAGATTCTGGAATAAAAAGAGCTGAAAAAGGCTGTGCTAAAGATTTTGGAGCTATTGCCCATAAATTAAGTGATATTTTTGATTTTGGAATAACACACTTTGAATTAAAGCATAATCCTGCTCAATCTATCAAAATTCCCCCAAAACCTAAAAGCAATCAAAAACGCATTATGGTTCTTCATGATGAAGATTTAACTATCTGGCTAAATTTCGTTGATACTTTACCTAATACTAGGGCTAATCGACGATTTAAAGTTATCTGCGACAGTCTACTTGCTTCAGGAATGAGAATCAATGAGCTATTAGCTTTGACTATCTATGACCTTGATTTTGAAAGTTCTGAAATATTAGTCACTAAAACTCTTGTTTGGAAAAATGCGAAACCTAAGTTAGGATTAAAAGGAAAGGTTGTTTGTAAAAATACTCCTAAATCTGATTCGGGCAATAGAAAAATAGCTGTTCCGTACCAAATTATTGAGCAACTTCAAAACTTCCATGATGAAATGAATCTTTATTTCAAGAAGAACGGTCTTTCAAAAAGTAAGTTGATTTTCCCAACTATTTACGGAAACTATATGTGCGATAGGAATGAACGTGCGACACTCAAAAGACGATTACAGGAAGTTGGTCTACCTGACTATGGTTTTCACTTATTCCGTCATACACACGCTTCTATGATGTTAAATGCTGGTATGAATTGGAAAGAGTTACAGGTTCGTATGGGACATAAGTCTATCAAGACTACTATGGACATATATGCCGAGCTTGCCCCTAAAAATCAAACACAAGCGGTAGATATTTATTTGAATAAAATTGCGGAGCTAACCTCATGAAATTCATGGCAACCTTTTTGGCAACCTCTGACAGTTTTATCCAAATCAATAGCTTATAAACCTTGATTTAATAAGGTTTGTCACAACTAAAATAGATTTTAAGTATTCCTTACCGAGGTTAAATAGTGGGTCATTACGTTTCAGTAGAAACGAAAAAACCTTGATTTAACGCGATTCTTGAATTTTCAAATTTCAATGTATTGCAATAAAAATCAACCGAATGACTACATTTTTGACTACATTTTTTGTGAAATAAATTAGATGTTCGGATATATAGAAAACGCTCTAGTCATATTGTCTAGAGCGTTTTTGTATTTTATAATCTATTCAATCTTTGCTTTCCAATCATCAATGTTCAACGAATCATCATATAAATCATAAGCAATTGAGATTAATGTGATTTTTGAAGCAATATTCTCTATCTTCATAATTCATTTTATCTTATTATTAAATCTTCTATTTTTATCAAGATTGATATTTCAATTTCAACATAGTTCATATTGATTTTTAAATCTCTTTTTGTTTATTATCAAAAACTTTTTTTGAATCAATGATTTTTTGGTAAAAATCATATTCAATCTCTGTAAAGTGACAGAATACTTCAGCACACTCAATTAAAATAGGATTTAGTTTTTCTCTTGGGGGTAATCCAACTGAAAATTTAATTTTGTCTCCTTTTTCAAAACGTTCGGTCCAAAAGGCTTCATGAAATGCGACTTCAGACAAATGAACATAACCAGATGATTTATTGTAAATTTCTTCAATCTCAGGATAATACTTCGACATCCTTTTCTTAAGATTGGCATCAGTCATCTTTTCATTTTGATTATCTTTCATATTCCTAATAGGTGTACCACTTAATGTCTCTTTAATAAATGATCTTCTGTCCTCTGATATAAAAGCTGCAAAGACTCTCATAAGGTTATCAAGTTGTGTTCGTACTATAATTCCTGTACAAGTCAGATTTCTCGTTCTTAATAAGTTCATTATTCCATCAATAAATTGAACTCGTCTGTTAAGTGCAGAAATAAAAAATAAATCATCTTCAGTAAGATTTTCACCAATAATACCAGCAGCTATTGACTTTGATTCCTCACGGTATTCTCTTAATTTAATGAAATATGTCTCTATTTCATTAAAATATTCATCGTTTGTCATTACATCTCCTCCTAATCTATCTTTCTAATATGGATTCAATCATTGGTTCAATCCCATTTTCAATCAAGTTATCTATCTTACGCTGAGCAGAAAAGCGCCCAACTTCATAAGCTACATAGTGTAAAATCTGAGCAGCCACTTCTTTAACATTGAATGAAAATTGTTCCTTTAGAACTCTATAAGAAAGAGTAGCAAAAGAGTCTGCATCTTCAAATCGTTTCAAATATTGCTCATAGTTAGAATGAATCGTCTGAATGATATAAATCGCATGTGTATCATCTAACTTCATAAAGATCATTAAGCTTTCAATAAAAACATTACTTTTTTTTATACATGCTTGACATAACTCTCTTGCTGGCATTTCATAGATATAGTTTTCTATGTCGTCATCAAAAACACCGTTGCTAATTTTTTCCCATATTGTATTCTTAAAAGCATCGTCGCTTCTAATTCTCAACCATGCATTTAATGCACTCAACATTTCAGTAGCATCTTGATACCTATAATCAGGTTCTAAATTCGTAGCTTTTTCACTAACAGAACGAAGTGAATGAGAAGAAATATTAGGATACTTAGTCATAACAAAATTAATAATACGTCCCAGCGAATACACATCGCTTCGTTTATCGGCATCTTTTAAAAGCATTAATTGCTCTGGTGCGCAATAAAAGAGTTGACCAAAGGAAGTTGTGTCCATTGTTTGATGAGATGTCAGAGTGTTTAGGTTTTTTCCTAAACCAAAATCAGCAATCTTAATTATCCCATTCACGAAAAAAACATTGGTCGGACTTAAGTCTCTATGTAGAACATCTCTTTGGTGGACAAGAGACATAGTATAAAGTATTTGACGCAATATATTGAGTTTAGAATCCTCTGTCAGCTCACTTGCTTCAATATAATTTCCCAATGTATCATCGGCTTTTTCCATTGTGTATGAACAATTACTACTATCGAAATCAAATACTCGAATAATACTCTCAATATCCGAACAAGACTTAGTTATTTCATACTCTCTTTTTAACCTACTTCTCAACGATTGTCGTCTCACAGATTCCTCATTTAGTTTTTTTACCACTAATCCTGTAGATTTTTGGAAATAAATATCAGCAAAGCCACCCTTTCCAATCTCAACTAAATCTAAATCAATTTCTACTAAATAAAATTCATTTCCTTTTCTTGAGAGTTTTAAAGAATAAACAGAACAAATTTTATCTAATTCATTTATTATTTTCTGCTGATGCTCTATAGCATCCACTTCACTTATCTGACGCTCTGTTAAAAGATATTGTTTGCTGAGTATAAGGTTGAAAAATGAATTGATAATGCCTCTAGATGAAAAGTCCAACAGCTTGTCATTCACATATATCCATCTTGTAGGAAAACCCTGACCATAACTATCTTGAGTATGGAAATGGGTATTGAAAAAAGAAACTAGCTGAGGCCCTGATTTATAAGTAAACAGCTCTGTCTCATCTCCACAGAATATCTTTGCTAGTCTTTTGTAAAAATCTGGATTGATCAATAACTCGTCCTCCTTATAGATGGTAATTCTTTAATTTAATAAATGTAGGTAGTAACATACAATCTACTTTCTCAATTAAACAGAGGGTGTCGTCAAGAATAGAAAAAATATAAAATCTATCTTGAAATATAGTTACAAAATAGGTATCAAATCCCTTCGATTTTAAACTTCTGTATTCAAATAGTGAGTGGAAATCATAATTTAACGCGCTTACAATAATATCATCCGAATTATCTGTCTCGAGTATATCAATCAGCTCAAACGAATATGGAAAAAATAATAAAAGGCTTTTCTGTTTTTCAAGCATTTTCAACACTTTTATGATATCTCTTTCAATACCATACTTTCTAATATTTAAAAAGTTTTCCCCTAATCGAGTGAGCTCTGATATATCTCTTGTTCGGAATGCAACATGAATCTGAGTAGCTTTTACTTCACCGAATTTCTTTTTACTTTCATGAATACCAATTATACCATCGCCATAATTGCTAATGCCCGGAGAAAACAAATGACTAGCTTGTAATCTAGTGCTAGATGATAATAATTTAAAGTCTATTTCATAATTTTTCGATATTGCATCACATTGACCATTATTTTCATTTAACGGTTTAGAGAAAGGAGATTGCCCTTTATCTTTAAAATGAGATGACTTATTAAGTAGCTCTAGTAAATAGTTCTCATAATTACAATCGGGCTCTCCATCAACAAAATTTTTAATAATAGTAGCTGGTGGTAACAATTTGAATTTTATACGTGGGTCAATATTAGGGTTTAAATTTTCTTCCATAAAAATTCCTCCAGTTTATTATAACATTAACATCTTAAAATTTTTACACTTAATACACTTACAACAAATAATTTCTTTGTTCACTAGCTTATGCTACCACCTACCCTTTAGTAACAACTATGGATACCTTATGTATTAGAGTATTTTGTACTATTATGGTATAATAAAATACAAACATCTTTACCTTTCATTTATATAATTAAAAAGGAATAATTATGCCTGAAACAAATAAATATCAGTACTGTATAAGCAACAATGAAATACTTGAACTTCACGTACTAGAAGAGGAATTCTATAGAAACAAACAAGCAACAAGAGACAGATACAGAGGTCAACTACTATGTCCTGGGTGTAAACAAGTACGATTATCTATAAAAGAGAATAGTAATGGAATTTACCTTGCTGCTTACCCCAACTCTGTTCATACAGAAAATTGTGAGTACTTACTTAAACCTGCTGCTAGAAGAGAATTAAGAGTATTCTATGATCAAATCGCTCCTGACAGAGCTGAACAAATGTTAGAACGTATTTTAGATGATAGAATAATTGTGGTAAATCTACCTCAAAATCAAAATCCTAATGATGATGTTGATGTTGATGAAGGTGATGATGAAAATTACGAATTGACAAATGAAAATGGTATTAGAAAATACTTGCCTCGAAGATCATTACAGTTAAGAAAAATGGAAGAATCTGACCATCTTGTAATGTATTATGGAGAATGCAGATTGTTTCTAGTGCAAGATAAGTGGAACAACTTCTACCTAAGAATTTTTCGAAATGATGAAACTAGGTATTATCTATGTAGTTTAAAAATTCCAAAAGTTGTTTTCAATCATTTATCGGATGAATTAAACTTTATTCCTTGCGAGCAAGATTTCGATGTAAATAATTCTAAGGAAAAATCTGTTCCTGCTAGAATAGCTTTTATCTCTGAAATCGAAAAAAAATTATCGTATTTTAATGGGAAAATAATTCATTCTAAGCTATTAAAAGTAATCCAACTATAAATTAAACTCCTTCATAAAATCCTGTGAGTCTGAGACAAAATAGTTCTCAGTCACAAAAAAGCTAGAGATTCCCAATTATGGAACTCTAGCTTTTTAAGTTTGAGTCGTTCTCTTATTGTATTTAAGGAGATTATTGGCCATGAGCACTAAAC
>NZ_JADNQU010000003.1:0-163082 GCF_015594645.1 Streptococcus sp. HF-2466 | reverse complement strand
TATCTATGCCTACATCATCTCTTTTCACCATTCCCAATTCTTGGGAGGCAGACAAAACAGGCAAATCTGGATGATTTTTATCAGATACCGATTGAAAAATCTTATCTGACTTCCGCTGTTCCCAAGCAGGGGCATTTTTGAATTCTGGGAAGCGTAATTGTGGGATTCGCTCCTTGTTTTTCTCTTTTTCCACGTTCTTTCCTCTTTTTTTCTTAATTTGACTTTGTTAAAATTTTCATCACATCTGTAAAAAGACACCGGTTGTTTATATAAAATTTTTTAGTTGTCGAATCTTAGCCTTCCAACTAACTCTTGCAACAAAAACGGCTCAGCACTGGTACGCTTGGAATTTTCCAGAGGCGGAGCTAAGCCGTAATCCTAGCTCTATTCTACGTTTATTTCGATTATTTGTCAATTTCATCTCTCTGTCAAATCGTCCGCCAGCTGGTAAATGGCTTGACGCAGGCTATTCCGGTATTTGATTTTTGAGAGAGTTTGAACAGCGTCATCACTAGCCATGACTTTATAATTGCTGCTGGCTTGGGTCACAATATCTTGTATCTGCCCTGTATCATCCAGATCTTGCTGCCCAAAGCGGTGACGGCTAAACAACTGACGCATTTGACTGCTAGTGATAACATCCGTAATTCCCCACTTCAAACGAAAATCAAGCAGCGTCCGGTCGAGACTAATAGTACTCGCCTCCTGAATAATACTCTTGCTATCATCTTCATTCAATTTAGCGGGATAGTGGAACTCACTGCCAGCCGGAGGGAAGTGTCCTTTGATAATCATATCTGCTGCATCCATAATCTGTTGAGCATAGCTCCGATCGTCCAAACCATTGGCAAACTGATTGATTTTTTCCTGTGTTGCTTCTGCCTCTTCGATCCGACCTTCGTGTACCTGATTCAAGAGGGCTTCTACCAATTCTGTCAGATAGTCGTAGTCAACCTTCACATCCTTGATATGCGTCATCCTCAGCTCAATCTGATAGAAAGGAATTTTCTTTGCTTTAGAAAGGTGCGTCTTGAGCTCATTTGTCAAAACAGTTGTCAGCATTACTTCCTGCGTGCTTGTCATGCCCAAAGCTTCAATGAGAGCATCCGGGTTATCATAGTCGAAACCTTCTACTACATCACTATCTGGATTATAATCATATTGCTTCAATTTAGCAATGCCAGCATTATAATTCTGAAGCAACTCCAACATTTTTTCCTTTTTCTTTTCAGAAGGTGGAAGTTGGGTGAAAGATTCCGTCATCTCTGACAGAGTTTGAACGATTTGCTTCACTTTGTTAAACAGTTCTCTAAACTCTGGCGCAGTAATGCCATCTTCCTTATTTTGCTCGTGGAGTTCTTTGTCTGATAATTTGGCAGAATCCTTGTTGGCGTAGATAGCCAATGCCTTATTCATCAGCTTTTCATTCTGAGCAGGCCAGCGATAATTCACCACGCGCCCCCATGGTTTTTCCTGCATGTCTGAGACACGATTCGTTCGTGAATATGCCTGTATTAGCCCAGCGCCTTTCAATGTGCGATCGACATATAGTGTATTGAGCTCTGGAGCATCAAATCCCGTCAGAAGCTGATCAATCACGATAACAAGATCTAGAAACTGTCCATCTGCGGCCGTTTTATTCAATCGTGAAGTGACATCTTCTGTGTAGCCTGAGACGTTGTCTAAACCAAATTTAGTGTCAAAAGTAGCATTATAAACCTGCATAGCTTCATGTAGCCCTTTATTGGTAGCTACCATGCTATCATTGTTAGAAGCATTAAGGCTGAATGTGACTGCCACTTTCAAAGTTTGACTCTCTTTTCCAGCTTCAATCAACTTTTGATTAACCCGCTGAAACTCTCTAAAATACATCATCGCCATTGGCGTGCTGGCCTTGTTGCCACCGACATGAGTAGTCAAGAGAGCATTGTATTTCCCGTCATTGGAGCGATTACGCCAGTTAGCAAAAATATCCTTTACAACTTCTTTCACATGGTCTTCATTTTCGTCATAAAAGCTGGGTTCCACGGCATCATCCATATCTTCTTGCGAAAGATTGGCGATTTTTTCCTGAATCTGCTCCTCGGACCACTTTGGATAGCGTTCCCGATAGAAGGCTGGTAGGTAATTTTCCTTCATTTCTTCTTCGCTAATGGTGGTCTCAAAGTCGACTTTAAATCCTAATACATTGCGATCCGCAATCGCCTCACGGATGGTGTAGGCATGCAGTAGTCTGCCAAAAACATCCTCTGTCCGCACTTCTTTTCCCATATCGTCAAACATCGGTGTCCCCGTGTAGCCAACCCAGGCTGCTCGCTTAAAGGCCTTTTGAATATCTGAGAAAGAGCTGCCACCGGTTGACCGGTGTGCTTCATCTACTATAAAAACTATATTTTTCTCAGGTGATTTAAAGGACTTACGATTGATGAGTGTGTTCAGTTTTTGAATCGATGTGATAACGATACCATTCTCTTTTGATTTTAACTTTCGGCTTAAATCAGTTGTATTTTTTGTATCAAAGATTTTACCATCGTCTTTTTCACCCGCTCCATCTGGATCATAGGCTTGATAATTTTCGGTTGTCTGATTGGTAAGAGCAATCCGGTCTACGACAAAGACAACCTTATCAATCTTGGGCATACGGCTAGCTAGCCACGCTGTTTTAAAGCTGGTAATGGTCTTCCCAGATCCCGTCGTATGCCAGATATAGCCCACTTTATTGGTACCCATTTCAAAATCAACTTTTTTTAGTCCTTCGATGACTTCTTGAGTAGCATAGACCTGATAGGGGCGCATGACTTTTAGCATCTGTTTGTTTTTGGTTCCATCCAAAATCATATAATTGGTCGCCATCTGGTGCGCCATCGGTATAGAGAGCATGGAGTCTGCAAACTCTTTCCAATTCCGAACAATACTATTGTCACTTTTACGCTGCCAGTTAAAAGCAAAATCCTTGTTAAACTTATCTGCAGTTGTGTTCGCCATGTACTTGACATTATTTGGTGTAATGGCAACTAAAATTTGTACAGTTGAAAAAATATCGCGATATTGATTTTCTTCAATATACTGGTGCATTTGGTTGAGTGCTTCATTGACATCATGAGTATCCTTTTTTTCTTCGATCTGGATAATTGGCAAGCCGTTGATCAGAAGCGTTGTATCAAAACGACGATCCTGCTTTCCAGCAATAACTGCAGGCCGCTCAATCTGACTGACTATCTGATAAATGGTGTCACCTGCCCCAATCTGTCTTTGGTCAAAGACAGTCAAAAATATATGCTGTCCGTCATCTGAGTCAATCCCAATCTCTGAAATGCCATTCAGCCCATACAAAAACTGACCTGCCATATATGGCGTGTGGAGATCTGAGATAATCGCTTTTACTTGAGCAAACTCAGTCGGGCTAAGTGGACGTTGCAATCTTTGATAATTGTGCTGCTCCAGTATCTTCTTGAAATTCTCCCAGAGCGCTTCCGTCGTTTTAATGGACGGTTCATAAGTCCATAATTTGGTTTTCGTCACATAATCTGCTAGACGATCATGAACTGTCGAATCACTTGTATCTTGAACGATCGTACCTGTCGACAAATATTCAATAAGTTCTTTCTCAAATTGCGCTTCTTTCATGGCTGCTTGCCTCCTTCAGTTGAAATAGCAATCGTTTCGTTTTGAGTTCTATTAGGTGTTTTTGAAGTGCTTCTAAATGAAGTTGTTTTAAATAGAGTTTTCCTATTAAAGATTGACGCTCAATAGTCGGTAATGCTGGCAATCGTAACTCTCTTACTTGTTTTACTGTGTATTTTAATGTTGAAGAACCTTGTAAACTCAACTGAAATTGATGTTTAATGTTCAAATCTTCATTTAAAAGATAGACGATATAACTTGGTATGACAGGAGTATCTACAACTAATCTAAGATAGTTCTGAGTAATTAGAAAACCTGCGTGATTCTTCCCGACAATTGTCGCTTTCCCGGATATTAAACTAAACACAATATCTCCTTCTGCAACTGTCAAAACAGGATCAAAGGTCCGAATGCTCTTTGTTTCACTCTGATTCATTTCTATTTGGGATAAATCACTTTCCAGCTCATTTTGTCCGTAGAAAAAATAGAGGGGAGCAGCCTTATCTACAGTTTCTTTAATTCTAAATTGAGGAGATCCACTTTCAAATGTGATGAATTCTGTCACTCTTACCATAAAATCGTGCCTTTCTGAAATTACTATATCCATCGTTACAAAATTATTCTACCACTAATCAAAAATTTGTCAAGTGTTTTTTGTAATTTTAAAAAACTACAAAATAAACAAATTGAAATAGGGCATATCTACTCCGAGATTAGCCATTAGCGATATAAGGATTTGAGAAATGAAAAAGCCCAACTCAATCAAAATAAAAAGTTAGGCTTTTTCTTGGTACTATTGTATTGTAAAATAAGATGATTAGTTAAAATACTTGCCCTTTATATACAGACCTATCACCAAAATATTTTCTAATAGAAATATCAAATATGATTAATTTAACATATTTGTTTGGAAATAACAATGCAATAATTGGTAAGATAAAATAGCTAGCAAGAACAAATAGAGTAAATTTTGGAGTTAACATTAGATAACCTTTCAAAAATTATAATAAAGCATTCTTTACATCAGATTACTTACATATATAATAATCTTCCTCAAGCGAAAATCAAGCAATTATACCCAATTGTTATTAAAATGTTATCTGAATGAAAACCAACATAGTTATTTTCTGAAATCAAACGAAAATCCTGTTTTCATTTTCTCCCCAGAAATCCTAAAAAGAGATCTACTGTGCTGGCTTCTTGATGATTAAAGAAAAGGCTGGTTTGGGTATCCATACTTGCAATCTTTGCCATATCTTCTGCACTGAGTTCAAAGTCAAAAACATCAATATTTTCCTTCATTCGCTCAAAACGTGAAGACTTAGTCAAGCAAACAATTCCCCGTTGAACTTGCTAGCGAACCATGACTTGTGCAGTGGATTTACCATGTTTATCAGCAATACTTTTGAGAATTGGATTGTTGAAAATGTCACCACGACCTTCTGCAAAAGTAGCCCAAGATTCAATTTGCACCTTATTTTTTATCATATTTTCTTGTGCGAATATCTGTTGATTCAGTGGGTGAGTTTCCACTTGATTGACTTGTGGTGTAATCTCATTGAAAGCTACAATGTCGCTGAGACGATCTGGATAGAAATTAGACACACCAATCGCTCGAAGTTTTCCTTCTTTGTAAAGTTTTTCCAAAGCACGGTAGGCACCATAATAGTCACCAAAAGGTTGGTGGAGCAACATAAGATCCAGATAATCTAACTCCATTCTGTCAAGAGATTCTAAAACCGAGGCATAAGCCTTGTCGTATCCATAGTTGGATAGCCAGACTTTACTAGTGATGAAAAACTCTTTGCGGTCAATCCCAGACTCTCGAATCGCCTCACCTACTTCCTGTTCATTGGCATAGGCTTGAGCAGTATCAAAATGACGATAACCTGCCTTGATAGCATTTAGTACAGCTCTTTTGGTATCTTTGGGAGCAATTTGGTACACTCCAAAACCTAAAATTGGAATTTCTACACCGTTGTTTAAGGTTATATTTTGCATGTAATTTCCTCTTTTCACAATTTTTATTATAAGTATAACGCTCTTTTCAGAAAAAGTACAATAGCAAAATTGCAGAGTGGTATGCAAAAAATGAATAGCAAATTATCGTCCGATTCATAATTTATAACAACAAAAAGAGGAGATTAGGATAGATGACCATGATTGTGTCAGCAGCCCTAGGCGTCTGTCCTACTCCTTCTCAATTTCTTTGATTTCGCTGGTTTTGTCTATCTACAAGGCGCTCTTGAACTAAGAAGACAACCTCATCATTGGTTGGCAAGTCCGAGTGCTGGGCATCCGCACCTGTGACTGTGGTTTCAGTATAGTGCGCCGCTTGTCCTTGATAAATATATTTCCCTGCACTCACGCTCGTATCTGGTACCAATTCGTCTGAATCATAAGTAATGGTTCCTGTAACAGAATACATAGCTAAAGTGGTCGGAATATTTTCACGATTTTTAATAAAATCAGCTAACATCTCAGTTTTATTGTTGATATTGGTTTCAGTAAAGTTATAAGGCGTCCCGATTGTCATCAACTTCTTCAATTCCACATCATAGCTGCCGAGGTAATTTTCAATAAAAGCTGTGTAAATTAAACCACCGTTTGAGTGACCCAAGCCCTTAAAATTATTGAAATTGTATTTTCCTTGGAGATTTTCAAAGGCAGCGTCAACCATTTTGGCCTGTTTTTTGATGTTACTATAGCCATCTTTATTATTTTCAAAACCAATTACAATGATTGGCTCGTTATCATTCGCTGCGATAGATCCGCTATATGTAATTCGTCCGTCATTCCAGACCTTAACTTTGAGCAAGCTATGCTTCACGCCACGACGTCTTTGATTGAGCTTTTGAACCAAGCCGTCAAAGCGGTTCTCCGTAGCAGAACTACCTGGTATCATAATGATTGGCGACATCCGAGCATTATAAAATTTAGCAATTTGATCAATGTTTTTTCTCGTCCAACTATAAGAGGGAACTGCTAGTCCTATCAAAAAAATTAGAACAATTAGTAACACTATTTTTACCTTTTTAGTCATGTTCGCCTCCTTTCTAATCCATTTGTCTGAGTTTCTCATGAATCCGGTCATTAAATCTCACAAAAGGGATATAAATGAGAATATCGATAATAAAAATGAAAATTCCTACTGCTAATGCTCGCAAACTTCCGCCTGTCCCAATAAAAGCATAAAGTACACTTGGCGCTCCGCTAGGAACTGGATAGACAGCCGGAGGCATTATTCTAAAGTATAGAAAAATACTAGCTACAAAGACATTCAGCATTGGTACGAGGATAAAAGGGATTAAAAATAGAAAGTTGAAAAATATAGGAATCCCAACCATAAAGGCTACACCATGGTTAAAAAGGGAAGGGAAAATACTTTTCAAACTCACATCTCGGTCTTTGTCGCTCCGAGATTTCCAGAGAATAGCTACGAGAAGAGCTAAAACTCCGCCCAGTCCTGAAAACGTTCCATAAGCATCATACAGATTGGTCGTTGAAAAGAGATAAGGTACCCCTGTTGTAGTATGATGTTTCAAAGCATAATTGAGATTATCCAAGACAAAGGAGTCATTGATAAATGGCAGGTTATTAAATGGATTACTATTTCCAATCCAAGCACTAAAAGTCCGTAAGGCGGTATTCATTTCAATGACAAAGATATTGTTTCTATTGACAATTAAGCCTGACAAAAAATTTGCAATTGTTGAAAAAACATTGTGTCGATTGCCCAGATTAATGAGAAAACTAACCAAGACAGCCAGAGCAAACGAGCAAAAGATAGGGCGCAACGTTTTAGGGTAATAAATAAAATGCTCATCTACAATGTGGTCATCATTCGGACTTGAAAATCGAAAAATTTGTCCCACCACATAACCAATCAATATCGCAACAATTAGATTGATATTGACAGGAAGATTGATTTTCGTCAAAGCGCCGTCATTTAAAACCACCGAAAATAATTCGCGCGAATTAACTAATAAGCTAAAAATAAAGGCTGTAATCCCAGCTGTCCCCGTACTACGACCATAATAACCAGCTGTGTATTTTGCACTAAAATAAGTCGCTAATGGTCCTGCCAATCCCCCTATCAGATAGGTGAAATTTGTCGTAACTAAGCTAATAGTTGAAAAATGAGGAAACCAAGAGCGAACGCTGAATAGGTTGTTAATATAACCATTTACTGAAAAAACCGACTCTGACAAAACCATTGTTGTCGTTGTTAGCAAGAAAAAAGGAAAGAGCGATACCAATGTTTCTTGTGTAATTTTAATGAAACTCATTTGCCGAAAGGCAATCATTTTTTTTATTAAGTATTGATCTATACGACTTTTTCTGGTTAATTTATTGAACATCATAGCTTGATTGTAGCATAGTTGAGACGACAATTCAATTAGACTAAGTAAAAATAACATGCTAAATATTTTGATGAATAACCATAGCAAATATTCAATAGTTTGTAAGTTAAATCTAAAAAAGCTCAGATGAAAATCCAAGCCTTAAAATATTTAAACTTACCCTAATTTTCTTGTAAGATATTTCTGTGATTGTGCGGAAAGAGCACTGATAATCGTTCCCACAGCCCCAGCACCTGTGAACAATAATAGCAAACCAAGATTTGTCCAATAAGAAATATGTACTTCATTGCCATTTAAGATATAATTTGTCAGATAAGTAAAAGCGGTAAAAACATCTGCTCTTTCTGCTTTTGCAAGCTGAATTGCATAGTCAAATTGGTGCGCAACCAACATCATGATAAGCATAAAAACAACACTAATCGCGATACCAACTTTAGACAACTTTTTACCTAACAATTCGTACCCTTTTACTGTACAAACTCCCATGACAATTCCTGAGACAACAGCTACATAACCAAGTTGAGCAATCACTAAGGTAACAATTCCCCCTATCAAGCTTCCCAGAAATGCCCCTACTGTACCTGCTAAGATACTTTCTTTTTGATGATCATAAGCTTGATTGGCGATAGACAAATCCGAACTTAATTCCTGAAAGGCTTCTGGTGAAAGAAGCAACAAATTTCCTCCTACCTGATAAACATCCACTTGCCCTGCTTTTCCGGTCTGCTCGCAAACATTCGTCAGATTTCTTTCTTTCAAGAACGCGATAATGTCTTGTAATCCCTGACGAATATGTTCACGTGTTTTTCCTTTAGTCATACCAGTTTTAATATAAAAAGTTGCTTTATATAAATTAAC
Source organism: Streptococcus sp. HF-2466 (assembly GCF_015594645.1). Taxonomy (NCBI): domain Bacteria; kingdom Bacillati; phylum Bacillota; class Bacilli; order Lactobacillales; family Streptococcaceae; genus Streptococcus; species Streptococcus sp. HF-2466. The sequence goes on along the minus strand of NZ_JADNQU010000003.1, from coordinate 154,236 downwards.
CTGATAAGTTTTCAAAGCCTTAGAAGATTTCGTCAATTCTTTGAATTCTTCCAAAGATGGTAATGCTTCACCATTTTTTACCGAACAACAAATACAGTATTGATTTTTTTGATTCGTTTGTTCAATATAGAAAGTATAACCATCTTTTTGACCAAAAATAACAGATGAAGTCTCATCAAATTGCAACCCTAACTCATCCGCAAGCGCCTGCAAATCAAGTTTATTCATAACCGTGCTCCTTTATATATTCTTTATTTATTATAGCATACATTTGAATAAATAGACAAGAGGAGATTTTTTGTAAAAATATTAAAAGAGGTTAGGACAAAAATTCCCAACCTAAAAAGTACACTATGTAATAAATCAACGACGCAGCGACTGATTGCTCAAAGTACTGCCTTGAGGTGGCAGATAGAGCTTTCCAAGCGGGTTCACTTTTCAAGCTCGGAAGAGCCACTTTTGGCGAAAACTTCGTTTTCCTTATCTGCCATCTCAATAGTTGCTCAGACTATTGAGCAACCTTACGAAGGTAGGATTACGAACTAAATTTTCGTTTCATTAGTTCTGTTCCACCCTCTTCACTCTCTTCTCATTTTTCTACTCGAACGCCTCGGCAATCAACCTGAAGCTCAAAAACTTGTCCTTTAAATTGTTGATCTTCTATTTTCTCTTTTATCATATTCGACTGGTCTTTTGGTGCTAGAACCATCACAGTAGGTCCTGCTCCTGATAGATAAGTCGCATACGCACCGTTTTTCTTTGCTAGCATCTTGATTTTTGGAAATTCCTTAATCAAACCTTGGCGAAAATGCTCATGAAAACGGTCGGACTCAATAGCACGTCCCGCTGTTACCATATCGCCCTTCATTAAAGCGGCAATAGCCACATTCGCTACAGAGCTTGCAGTGACAGCTTCACGATAAGATAAACCTTTTGGAAGAACGCCACGGCTGTCTTTAGTACGCAATTCATAATTTGGAACATAGGCAATAAAGCTTACTTCTGGAAATTCCGTCACTACAGTTGAAACTTTCTCGTTTAAATAACTAGAAATCGTCAAATTACCATAAATAGCAGGTGCTACATTATCTGGATGTCCTTCAATTTTCGTCGCAAGATTCAATTTTTCAGCATTTGACAACTGCAAATTTGCCAATTGATTTGCAAGTTCAATTCCTGCAACAATAACGGAACTAGAAGAACCCAGACCACGCGCTAAAGGAATATCACTTGTCATTTTTAAATGATGAGGTTGAATAGCTGGAGCAATTCTGCGCGCCACTTTAATCAATAAATTGCGTTCATTTGAAGGAATACACCGCTCCAAATCATGCTCAATCAGCCAACGGTCGCTTTCTCCCAAAACTTCAATGGTTAGATATTTACTGACAGCTACACCAACCGAGTCAAATCCCGGACCAATATTCGCGCTCGTTGCAGGTACAATAATTTTCATTTTATTCTCCTAATACTTTGAAGGTGTTCAATAATTTAAAATCAGAAGTTGCCTGCAATTTTCGAGTGACATTTTCTAGCTGCGTTTTGTTGACAGCATGGGTAATAATCACAACACGCGCAGTATTTCCGTCTGTTCCTTGTTGCAGAATTTGCTTAAAGGAGACATTTTCAGCATTAAAAATTTCTGCTAAGCGTAAAACTTGTCCTTTCGCATCAGGTGCTAATATCGAAAAGTAATACGGGCTCTTACGATCTTCTGGTTTAGCCAGAACTAATTCACGCTGAAACTCATTAAAGGCTTTTCCAACAGTTCCTTCGTTAATCCGTCGAACAATCCGAATAATATCTGCGACAACACTTGTTGCAGTGGGTTTTTGTCCCGCACCTGGACCGTAATACATCGACTCACCAATACCGATAGAGTCTACAAAGATTGCATTCATCACGCCATTCACACTAGCAAGAGGATGAGTTTTTGGTAAAAAGGTCGGTGTGACTTCTGCAGCGAGACCTGATTCCGTTTCTTCAATGGAACCAACTAATTTGACAACATAGCCTAATTGCTGCGCAACTGCTACATCTTCTGGTGTAATATTGCGAATGCCTTGGTGGGCGACATCTTCAAATTTAACCGTCATTCCAAAGGCGAATTGACTCAAAATAACCATTTTATATGCAGCATCAATCCCATCCACATCATTGGTTGGGTCACTTTCTGCAAATCCAAGTCGTTGTGCTTCAGCAAGTGCCGCCTCATAAGACCAGCCCTCTTCTACCATTTTGGTCATCATGAAGTTGGATGTCCCATTGACCACACCAAGAATACGTGTAATTTTATCAGAAGCTAGGGAATTAACAAGCGTGCGTAAAATCGGAATTCCTCCCGCTACTGCCGCTTCATAGTAAAGAGCCACCTTGTGTTTTGCAGCAATCTCAAGCAACTCAGCGCCATGAACTGCCAGCAAGTCTTTATTTGCAGTGACAACATGTTTACCTGCTTCTAACGCTTGAGTGATGAAAGTTTTTGCAGGTTCAATACGCCCCATCAATTCAACGACAATCGTTACTTCATTATCATTTACAATTTCATCAATCGTCGTGACAAAATTAAAATGATTTCCTGCTGCTAACAAGCGTTCTTTTTCAGCATCACCTTTTACCAATACTTTCGCAATTTCAATTTCTGAATGAGCTGCTTGCACAATCTTTTCACTATTTTCTTTCAATAAAAATGGAACACCACTAGCAACTGTCCCAAAACCAAGTAAAGCAATTTTAATAGACATGACTACTCCTTGAGATTTTATGCTTTTTATTATAGCAAATAAACTTGTTTTTTTCTAGTAAGCAAACTTCAGGATTTTTATAAAAATAATAGAAATCTATTTTAAAAAATTGTGAACGGTTAGTCAGAAATATGGTAAAATATACATAGTGATTTAAAAGTAAAAGGAGTTCCACATAATGGGAAAACATTCTGGTAATCGTTCTGTACGAAATCGTATTCGTAAGAGGAGACAACGGCGTGCTATTATAAGCTTCATCTTATTGGTTGTTCTAGTGATTGCAGGAACATTTATGTGGAAACGCTCTGGAACAAATCTGGCTAATAACCATACAAGAACTGCCACTTCACAAGTGAGCAAATCTTCTACTTCTCAAGCAACTACTAAAGAAACATCTGGATCTAGTGAAAAAGTAAGCAAAGTGAAATGGATAAGGCAAGATCAGCCTGTTAAATTCCCTATTTTGATGTACCATGCGATTCACAATATGGATCCTTCTGAAGCAGCAAATGCTGGTTTGATTGTCTCGCCTGAAACGTTTGAAAGTCATTTGAAAGCTCTAAAAGACGCTGGCTATTATACTCTCACGCCAAAGGAAGCCTATAAAGTTTTGACTGAAAATGTCCTTCCGAAAAATAAAAAAGTCGTTTGGTTGACCTTTGATGATAGTTTGAGAGATTTTTACACCAATGCTTTCCCACTTCTTCAAAAATACCAAATGCGGGCAACCAATAATGTCATTACTGGTTTTGTCGAAAATGGACGCGAGGATATGCTGACGCTTGAGCAAATCAAGGAAATGAAGCAAAAGGGAATGTCTTTTGAAGATCATACCGTTAATCATCCAGATTTATCCCTTGCAAATGCTGAAACACAAACGACAGAATTGCAAGTTTCTAAGCAATATCTAGACAGCAACCTGTCACAAAACACAACGACGGTTGCTTATCCTTCTGGACGTTATAGTGAAACAACGACACAGATTGCTGAAAGCCTCGGCTATAAAATGGGGTTAACAACCAACAATGGACTAGCTTCTCTTAATGACGGACTTCTAACCCTCAACCGTGTCCGTGTCAATCCAACCACAACTGCCCAAGACTTATTAAATGAAATTGCGACAAATTAAAGAATAGGACTTAGCTCAAAAATGAGCAAGTCCTATTCTTTTTTCTTTTGTGCTAATTTTTCACGTTCCAAGCGAAGCTTTCGGTTCGGATTGAGTTTGTTAAAAAGTTTTTCAAGCTTTTTTTCATTCCAAACGTCAGCTGCAGAAACGAAATTGCCATTTTCATCGCGAAAGGATATTGGTTTATCACCCATGATATCACTCCTTTTTAGTCTACAAATTCAAATTCAAACTTGCCGATGCGAACTAAGTCACCATCCTTAGCACCACGCGCCCGCAATGCTTCGTCTACCCCCATACCACGTAGTTGCCGTGCAAATTTCATGACAGCTTCCTCACGGTCAAAGTTCGTCATGGTAAAGAGTTTTTCCAACTTATCACCAGATAAAACCCAGGCAGCGTCATCATCGCGTGAAATTTCAAAGGCTGGAGCATCTTCATCAAAGCCATAATAGGCTTCCTCTTCCATTTCAGACTCATCATAAAGCAGAAATTCAGGTGTTTTATCAAGCAATTCTGCAGTTGCATCCAAAAGCGTTGACAAGCCTTGTTTCGTCAAACTTGAAATTGGAAAAATCTGTGGCAGTTCATCAAATTCATCATAATTTGCTACTAATTTTTCTTTAAAGACTTTTAGATTCTCTGCACTTTCAGGCATATCCATTTTATTAGCGACAATAATCTGTGGACGCTCCATTAAGCGAAGATTGTAGGATTCCAATTCCTTATTGATAGCAAGATAATCTTCGTAAGGATCACGTCCTTCACTAGCTGACATATCAATGACATGCAAGATGACACGAGTTCGCTCAATATGGCGAAGGAATTGTGTTCCAAGTCCTACACCTTGGCTGGCTCCTTCAATCAAGCCAGGCAGGTCTGCCACAGCAAAGGATTCACCGGACTGCGTCCGAACCATTCCAAGATTAGGTACAATAGTTGTGAAATGATAAGCGCCAATTTTCGGCTTAGCAGAAGTAATCACACTCAAAAGAGTTGATTTCCCAACAGACGGAAATCCGACTAAACCGACATCTGCTAAAATTTTCAATTCCAACTGGAGTTCACGTTCTTGACCTGGTTCACCATTTTCAGAAATTTCTGGTGCTGGATTTTTAGGCGTCGCAAAGCGAATATTGCCACGACCGCCACGACCACCGTGAGCTACGACGAACTTTTGCCCATTTTCAATCAAATCTGTTAGGACTTTTCCAGTTTCAGCATCACGAACCGTTGTCCCTTGCGGTACGTGAACAATCAAATCTTCTGCTCCACGACCGTGCATTCCCTTGGTCATTCCCTTTTCACCAGACTGAGCCTTAAAATGACGATTGTAACGAAAATCCATCAAAGTGCGAAGCCCTTCATCTACGACAAAAACAACATTGCCACCACGACCACCGTCACCGCCCCAAGGTCCACCATTTGGGACATACTTTTCACGGCGGAAAGCTACCATGCCATCACCGCCATTGCCAGCCTTGACTTTTATCTTAGCTGTATCCAAAAACATACTCATATTTTTCTCTTTTCTCGTTTTTCACTCTAAAAAAACGCTCTTTCAAGCGTTTGAGGATTAGAAATTGCTCAAAGCACCAAGTGCACTTGCAAAGATTGCTCCAACCGTTACCAATAACATGATAACAACTACAATCAAAGTCAATTTTTCAAATCCTGTTTTTTTCCGTTGTCCATTATCACCAAAAGCCACGATATTACCTCTATGTATTTAATTTACTCTTCTAATTGTAACATGAAGAAGATAGTTTTTCAAATGATAGCTGAAATAAAAAGATTACAACTGAAAATCCCCACAAAGTAAAAATCCAACAGGCTTCCTGCTGGATTTCAATGTCAATCAGCGTAACCGTTTGGATGTGTCGAATGCCATTTCCAAGCTGTCTCGATAATCATCTCAATATTGTCAAATTTCGGTTGCCAACCCAAGACCTGACGTGCCTTGTCAGACGATGCAACAAGTGTATCCGGATCCCCTGGACGACGACCTGCGATTTCAAGTGGAATGGGGTGTCCTGTCACCTTTCGTGCTGCTTCAACGATTGCCAGATTAGAAAACCCATTCGACGAGCCTAGATTAAAAGCTGAAGACTCATTGCCCTTTCGGAGGTAATCAACTGCCAAACTATGAGCATCTGCTAAATCGAACGGATGTACATAATCTCGAACATTTGTACCGTCTGGTGTATTGTAATCATCTCCGAAAATAGCAATCTTTTCTCGTTTTCCTTGAGCAACTTGAAGAACAATTGGTAAAAGATGTGTTTCCGGTCCGTGGTCCTCACCAATAGAACCGTCTGGTTTGGCACCAGCTACATTAAAGTAACGCAAAGCCACAAACTTGATACCATAAGCCTGATCTGCCCACTTCATAATCGTTTCCATCATCAGTTTGCTTTCACCATAAGGATTGATTGGTTTTTGCGGTGTCGTTTCCAAAATAGGGATTTCTTCAGGGATACCATATGTTGCAGCAGTTGATGAAAAGACAATTTTCTTAACACCAACTTCATTCATGACTTCCAGAAGCGCAATCATACCAGCCGTATTGTTATCAAAATATTTAAGCGGATCTGTCATAGACTCTGCTACCAGCGAGAAAGCTGCAAAATGAATCACTGCATCAATATCAGGATGTTTTGAAAAGACACTTCTCATGAAATCCTTATCTGCCAAATCCCCTTTATAAAAAACAGCAGCTGGGTGAACCGCAGCTCGGTGCCCTGTGACCAAACTATCTACAACGACGACTTCTTCCTGTCCTGCTTCAACCAATCGATCAACCATGTGGGAGCCGATATAACCAGCTCCTCCTAATACTAAAATTGCCATAACCATTCCTTCCTATTTTTTATATTATATCATAAAAAGGGCGCTATTTCTTAAGACCAACTGATTCAACGAAACGCATAAAGGCGATTTGACCTTCTTTTGTGTACTTGTAAACACCTGCATCTTCCAAGACACGTTTGAAAATCTGACCAACCGAAGTACGCACGATTGTCTGGACTGATTCTGCTGTTATATCTGAATGGCTATCTTTTAACTGCTCAGCCCACGCTTGATGATAAGGAACCACTTCTTTTCTTTGTCCCAAAAGAAATTCTTCAACTTCTTTTAGCTCATTTTTCAAACGAGGTGGGAGAATTGCCAAGCCCATGACCTCAATCAAGCCGATATTTTCTTTCTTGATATGCTGAACATCTTTATGAGGATGGTAAATGCCATCTGGATGCTCTTTTGACGTTTGATTGTCCCGAAGAACCAAATCTAACTCAAACTTACCATTTTTTTGACGTGCTATTGGAGTAATCGTATGATGTAGTTCACCATTTGACTCAGCTACAATCTGAACAGTCGGATCGGAATAACTGCGCCATTTCTGTAAAATTCTATCCGCCAAATCTACCAATGCGGATTTATCAGTTGATTGCAATCTTAAAACCGACATAGGCCAGTTGACAATACCAGCTTCTACATTTTCAAAACCTGCAAAGGTGAAAGTGTTGTCCAGCTCTGCCTTTTCCATAGGAAAAGTATGTCGTCCACCTTGATAATGGTCATGAGTGATAATGGAGCCTCCTACGATAGGAAGGTCAGCATTGGAGCCCGCAAAATAACCCGGAAAAGTCCCTACAATATCCAAAAGACGCGCAAAAGTAGCACGACTGATAGCCATAGGAGTATGTTTGCTATCTAAAAAGATACAATGCTCATTAAAATAAGCATAAGGAGAATACTGAAAGCCCCATTCTCGTCCGGCTAAATCAAAGCGGATAATTCGATGATTCGCTCGCGCTGGATGATCTAGTCGCCCTTGATACCCCTCATTTTCAAAACAAAGCTGGCAGGCTGGATAGTGTCTCGTCTTGGCTTTCTTAGCTGCTGCAATTTCCTTGGGATCTTTTTCTGGTTTAGAAAGGTTGATCGTAATCTCCAAATCACCATATTCAGTCGGTGTTTGATAGGCAATATTCTTAGCAATGGCTTTGACCTTGATATAATCATTGCGCTTACTAAGCTCATAAAAATCAGCAATAGCTCGTTCAGGATCTTGTTCATAGGTTTGCCAAAATTGCTGATTGAGCTGACTAGGTGCTGGCGTGACTAAATTCATCAACTCTGCCCCAAGAATATCCTGTTCTGCAAGAGTTGAGCCGATTTTTCCAACTGCTAAAGCAACTTCTAGTAAATCATCTTTGAGATCAATTAAGCTGGTTGCTGCTGTCTCTTGCTTTGCAGCTTCTTCTCCAACCAGACTCATGACGCGATTTGCTAGATAAATCCGGTCTATTTCTGTAAAAGAGCTATTTGCTATGACCTCCGTTACAAAGGCATTCAGTAAATTTCGTGCCATTGATTTTCCTTTCTTTTATAGAAAGGGCTGAAATCCTCGTCAGCCCTTATTACTATTATGTAAAACGCTCGTTTAATCCAATACGCGACTGCCACCAGCGATTTCAGCAATATAGAAGCTCGGTGCATAACCTACGACTTCTTCATATTTTTGACCAACATTTTTTTGAAAAGCTTCCACCGCGTCTTTGCGAACCAAAGCAATGGCACAACCGCCAAATCCTGCTCCTGTCATACGAGCGCCCAGTACTCCTTCTTGCTCCCATGCAGTATGAGCCAAGGTATCCAATTCTAATCCTGTGACTTCATAATCATGTTCAAGTGAGACATGAGATGCATTCATTAAGCGACCGAATTTTTCCAGATTGCCAGCTTGCAAAGCAGCTTGAGCTTGAAGTGTTCGTTGATTTTCCAATACAGCGTGACGAGCACGTTTGAGTCGATTTTCATCTTGAATTAAGTAGCTGTATTCATCAAAATCCCACTCATTTAATTCACCCAAGGTTGCAATAGAGAGTTTTTGCTTTAATTCCTCTACTGCCTTTTCACACTCTGCACGGCGTTCATTGTATTTGGAGTCTGCTAGTTCACGACGCTTGTTTGTATTCATGATGACAACCACATTGTCTTTGAGATCAAGCGGTACCAAGTCGTATTCGAGCGTGTTCGTGTCTAAGTAAATTGCCCGTTGATCCGCTCCCATACCAATGGCAAACTGATCCATGATACCAGAATTAACACCGATAAATTCATTCTCTGTTTGTTTACCAATTTTTACTAAATCTAAACGCTCTAATTTTAAATCAAATAGTCTCTCTGCAATTATTCCTGTTAGTAGCTCTAAAGAAGCCGATGAAGAGAGACCTGAACCATTTGGGATATTTCCAAAAACATAGACATCCATCCCTTTATCAATGACATGTCCTGCTTTTTGCAAGAAATGAAGCACCCCTTTTGGATAATTCGTCCAATTATGCCCTTTTTCAAAATGAAGATCTTCTAGCGGCACCTCAATAATCCCTTTGTCTTCAAAATTTGCTGAGTAAAAACGAAGTAAATTATCGTCACGCTTGCGCGCCGCTCCGTAAGTTCCGAGCGAAATAGCCGCAGGAAAAACGTGACCACCATTGTAGTCTGTATGCTCACCAATCAGGTTAATGCGTCCCGGTGAAAAGAATGTATGATCTGCTTCTGTTCCAAAAACTGTTGCAAAATCTGAACGTAATTGTTGAATAGAAAGAGTCGTTGACATAAAAAGTCTCCTTTTTATTTGGTATTGTAACCGTTTTATTATCTTTATTATAAAACATCATTAGTAAAGTTTCAAGTATTTTAGTAAAATTTTACCAAAATTTTATCAATCAAGTTGTAAAAAATAATACTCGTCAATCTTTCATACTAAACTTTAGAAAATTTACTAAATATTTTTGTATTTTACTAATTTTTAAGATATAATAGACATATTCTTTAAAGAAATTAGGAAACAATCATGGCAACGATTAAAGATATTGCAAAAAGTGCTGGTGTCTCTCCGGCAACTGTATCACGCGTTTTAAATCATGACCAATCCATGTCTGTGAGTGATGAGACACGCCAAAAGATATTTGACATTGCAGAAGAATTAGAATATAAAAAAACAAAAAGAGGAAGCAAGCGAAATTCCCAAAACCGCAGAATTGCGATTGTAGAATGGTACATAGAAGAGGAGGAACTAGACGACCTCTACTACTATGCCATTCGTCTTGGGGTAGAGAAAAAAGCTCAAGAATTGGCCTATGATGTTATGCGCTTTTTCAATAATGAAGAATTAAATCATCTCGATCAAGTTGACGGCATCATCGCGATTGGAAAATTTAGCACTCAAAAAATTAAAGAACTAGAACTCTATACAAAACACCTTGTTTTTATTGATAGCAATACACTTGCCTATGGACATAGCTGTGTGATGGCTGACTTTGAAAATTCTGTTATAGCTGTTCTTAATCACTTTTTAGAAAAGCAACACCAACAAATTGGACTGCTGATTGGGCAAGAACAGACTTCTGACAAAACCACTATCCTATCTGATCCACGCTTAGTAACCTTTAAAAATTTTCTAACTGAAAAACAACTCTATCAAGAAAAATATGTCAAAATAGGAAACTTTTCATCTGAATCAGGTTATTCTATGATGAAAGAATTGATTGAAAATTTAGGCAAACAACTTCCGACTGCATTTTTCATAGCAAGTGATGCTTTAGCTGTGGGTGCACTTCGAGCACTGCAAGAAGCAGATATTCCTGTGCCAGATCGTGTTAATGTAATTGCTTTTAACGATACGTCTATTGCCAAGTACGTCTATCCGCCACTCAGCACGGTTACTGTCTTTACAGAGGAAATGGGCAGACAAGGCTTTCAACTGCTGCACGAGGAATTTCAACATCCTGGCTCGACCATTCCACGTATGGTAACACTTGCCACCAAACTAACCCTAAGAAAGAGCAGTTTATAGACATGAAAACATACGAAATTTTATTCGACATTTTAAGTCGAGAATCTGACTATATCAGCGGTGAAAAATTAGCACAGGAGTTAGGAATTTCACGCACTTCTATCTGGAAAGCTATTCAGCGTTTGGAAAAAGAAGGCGTTCACATTGAATCCGTTAAAAATAAAGGCTATAAGCTCCTTTCAGGTGATTTATTGATTGCTGAGAAAATAGAAGAAGCTGCTCCCATCCACGTTTCCTTCAATCCAAACTGCCAATCCACTCAGTTAGATGCCAAAGCTGGTATTGAAGCTGGTAAGCCTGCCAATACGCTCTATCTTGCTTCCTATCAATCAGCTGGTCGTGGACGCTTTGGCAGAAATTATTTTGCTCCAGATCAAGGCGGGATTTATATGTCCCTTCATCTGAAACCCAATCTCCCTTTTCAACAAATTCCCGCCTATACTATCCTGACTGCTGGAGCCATTTATAAGGCTATTAAAGACCTCACTTTAATGGAAATGGACATTAAATGGGTCAATGACATTTACTACAAGGGCAAGAAAATAGCCGGCATTTTGACCGAAGCTATTACTTCTGTCGAGACGGGCTTAGTCACTGATGTGATTATTGGAGTGGGCATCAATTTCGCAATCTCTGATTTTCCGAAAGAGTTAAAAAATAGGGCTGCCTCTCTCTTCCACGAAAAGCAACCTATCACACGCAATGAACTCATTGCTGAAATTTGGAAAGATTTTTATGAATGTGATCCAGACGAGCTGATTTACCTTTACAAACAACACTCCCTTGTCTTAGGTCGGACGGTCACTTTTTGCCAAAATGACAAAGACTACAAAGGAGTTGCCAAGGAAATATCAGATACCGGGCAGCTATTGATCCAATTAGATACCGGACAAGAAATGTGGCTAAACAGCGGTGAAGTTTCTTTAACAAGTTGGTAAATAAAAGAAGGAGATAAATTGAATAAACATCAACTTGTCTCCTTCTTTTTTCGGCACAAAATCAATGACCTTTGTGCTTTTCTTTGCGTTTTTGCTGTTTTAATTGGAATTTTCTATTTTGCATATATTCTTTTTGAGCTTTCAATCTGGAACGTTTAGCTTGTTTATCTAACTCTTGTTGCAGTTTTAGTGCATCTTGTGATTTCGTTGAGCGTTTTTCACGCTTCATTTCTTTTTTTGCTAATCGCTGCAAACGTTTAGGATTTGCACAATGTCTTTTTTTCTTTAGTGCAACAGCCGGGCTAAATTGTAGTTGTGAAAACTTCTGATTAACAAATTCCAAAACCTCGTTCATTTGGGGATCAACTCCAAATGTCACCCGACAAACGGACAAACCTTGAGCATTTTCTTGCTCAAATAGGCCATAATAAAAGCCATTTTCAAAGTATATGGTCAATTCTAATGAAACATGTTCCATACAGCATCCTCCTTAAATACATTACAAAGAAGGGACAACCAAGGAGGAGGGTTACTGATAGTCGTGACCTACTTCAATTGTCATTAGAAAAACAAATCTAGCCTGTCACGAATATGTTCGGACTACCAACCGAAACTGTGTTTTTATCTTTGCACTTTTATTTTACAGCAAGCAGAGCATTTTTTCAAATTGAAAAGACAAGAAAAGGTTGAGGATTTTTGCCCCAACCTTTCTTTTTATTTTTTACGTTTGATATGTTTATCAATTTCGTCCACTATTTTACCCATGACATAGCTCACCTGTAAATTGCGAATCACTAGAAGCGCCCAGAAAACGGCAAATAAATAGTGTCCTGACATCATTGCTTCGTTAAAAAAATACGTTTCAATTGCTGTGAAAAAAGCTGTTGTAAGAAATTGTTGTCTTGTCATGATTCTATTATAGCACGAAACAGCAGAAAAATCTAAATTCAGTCCTCCTGAACGGTAATTTTTTCCGCTAAGAAATCAAATCCTTCTGGAATGACCGTATTCTCTTTTTCTTCAGCTTGTGGTGCATTTTCTCCACGCGCTTTAGCCGAAAATTCAGCCCGAATCTCTGTCCAATCTGTCATAGAAACCGCCAAGATGTCTGGTGAAAATCCAGCAGCATTGCTTAAGAGATTGCCAAACATGGTGTTGAGATTTTCCCGTTTCATGGTCTGTTCTGCATTAAAGCTTGACTCAAATGCAAGAATAGCGTGGTTTTCGTTAGCTGCGACGGGTTGTGAGCCGACTAAAAGCGCCTTATCTGCTCCGGCTAAACTTTCAATAATTTCTCCCCAAGCATTCTGCAACTTGGTTAAATTACTGCGAGCCAGGCTAGGATTTTCAACTGCTTCTTGCAGAATGGCATTCACTTTATGGCGGTCTACTCGATAACCCTTACTTGTTTTGGCTGAGCGTGTTGCCTGTACTGGCTTACTAGGTGCGGAACTTGACTGCAAACTTGCCAATTGATTTTTAAGCTGGCTGATTTCTTCTTTGAGCGTTTCTATCTCGCCTGCTATATTGGAGGGTAATTCTGCTTTATCTTGCCCTTCTGCCAGTCGAATGGTCATCATTTCTGTATAAATCTTGGGTTGCAAGCTGTTCTTGATTTCCGCAAGGCTCTTCGTTGCAATCTCAATCAACTCAAACAATCTTTCCTGCGGAGTCTTGAGGTTTTCTAAAAGGCTTTCACTCGTATGCGTATTTTCTCCACCCATTTTAACGATGAGCAAATCTCTGAAATATTGCAGCAGGTCTGTGACAAAGCGAGCCATATTTTTGCCGCTGTCGAATATGACATCAAGATTTTTTAATGCCACTGACGTATCATGCGCTAATACAGCTGCTACATACGCGTCTAATGCTCCTAAACTGATAGAACCCGTGATTTCTTCAGAAATAGCCGTTGTCAGCTGATTGTCTTGAGTCAAGCTGAGGGCTTGGTCCAAGATAGATAGAGCGTCTCGCATACCGCCTTCTGCTCGTCTTGCGATAATCTGCACCGCTTCATTTTCAAAGTCAATATTTTCTTGCTGCAAAATCCACTCAATGTGCTCTACAATATCTTTGGTTTTAATCGACTTGAACTCAAAGCGCTGAACACGCGAAAGAATGGTTGCTGGTATTTTATGCAGCTCTGTCGTTGCTAAAATAAAGACAACATTCTCTGTCGGCTCTTCCAAAGTCTTAAGAAGCGCATTAAAAGCGCCCGTTGAGAGCATGTGAACCTCATCAATGATATAAACCTTATGCTTCGCTAGACTGGGAGCGTAAGTTGATTTGTCACGAATATCTCGGATTTCATCCACACCATTGTTGGAAGCCGCGTCAATCTCAATGACATCTTCTAAGCTTCCTTCGGTAATGGCTTGGCAAATATAACAATCATTGCAAGGCTCTCCATCCTTTTGGTTGGGGCAATTCATTGCCTTAGCAAAAATCTTAGCTACGCTGGTCTTTCCTGTCCCTCTGGGACCTGAAAAGAGATAGGCATGACTGATTTTATCCTGTTCAACTGCCTGCCGCAAGGTTGTCGCCACAACCTCCTGCCCAACTAGCTGACCGAAGGTTTGGCTTCTGTATTTTCGATATAAAGCTTGATACATTAGGCTTTGTCTCCAAACATTTCAAAATTCCAACTTGTTTTCTCTAGTAAGAGAGCCACAAAATTTTCCAGATATTCTCGGTCAATCTCATCATAATCTGCCACCAGATGAGAATCCAAATCCAACACCCCTACTAGGCTGTCGTTTTTGACCATTGGTACTACAATCTCGCTGCGAGCTCTGCTATCACAGGAAATGTAATTGCCATGTTGGGTCACATCTTCTACAATCATCGTCTGCCGTTTGGCTGCTGCTTCACCGCAGACCCCTTTTCCTAAAGCAATGTGCACGCAGGAAACGCCCCCTTGAAAAGGACCTAACACCAACTCGTTTCCGTCATAAAGATAAAAGCCAGTAAAGACAGAATGAGGCAAGGCTTGGTTTAGCAGAGCAGAGCTGTTAGAGAGATTCGCCAACGCATTGCTTTCGCCCTCAAGTAATGCTTCAAGCTGCGCTAAAAGTAATTGATAATTTGAAATTTTTTCTGATTGATTCATACTTTCTATTATATCAAAAAAACAGCCTCGTGACTGTTTTTTCGCAAGTGGGCAAGTCATTCCTCAAAAATGGTAGATTTGTCAGTTTATAAAGGGGCGTCCGAGGGTCGGGCGAAGTGAATTAGTTTTAATTGAGACAATCCGACCCTCGGATGGAGTGAATCTCTTTTGGTTGAAGTAATCTGACCCTCGGACGGAGTGAATCTCTTTTGGTTGAAGCAATCCGACCCTCGGACAGGATAAATTAGTTTTGGTTTGTTCTATCCGCTCGGCGGACAGAATGAATTCCTTTTGGTTTGTCTTGTCCGCTCGGCGGACGGTGTGAATCTCTTTTAGTTTATCTTATCCGCCCGGCGGACGAAGTGAAATCATTTTGGTTTGTCTTATCCGCCCGGCGGACGGTGTGAATCTCTTTTAATTTATCTTGTCCGCCAGGCGGACAAGATAAAATCTCCCTCTATAAACATAGAATAACAAAAGAGCTGGAAAGTCAATTTCCAACTCTTGAGGGGTGCATTATTAAGAAACCAATTCTCCTGTGAGTACATTGATAGACTTGACAGTTCCTGTCAAATCAGTATAGCTGACCGTCTTGTTTGCAGGATGATAGGTAAACTTTTCTAAGCTCAAACCATATTTAAAAGCAATTTTAATCATTTTTGCTCGGAAATCTTGCAGAGACAATCCATAGCTTGCTGCGCGTGCCTTTTCAGCTTCTTCTTCAGCATTAACTGTTGGTTTTTCAGTCCCTTCTGAATTTTCCTTTTCATCATCTACCTCTTTACTTGCAGAGTCGTCTTTCTTATCCTCTGGCTCTTCATTTGGTGCATAATTCTTGCCATCATCTGATTGGTTTTGCTTACCATGATTGCTGTCATTACCAAAGCCATCATCAGAGTGAGGACGATCGTTTGGATTTTGCACATAATATTTCACCGTAGCAAGGAAATCTTCCAAGCTATAACCCTCTGGCGCGTTGTAAAGGCCTTCGTCAAACCAAGAGAGAGAAATATTGTGATAGTGATCATGGTGCGGAATAATCAATTGCCCATTCTTGTAATCCACAACATAAGCTGTATGATATGGCATTGCCTCAACCGGCACTTTTTTAGCTGGTGTCACGCGTTCATAGATTAATTGCGCACTTTCTTTTTGAGGTTGCTTTGGATCAGTTTTAGGCTTGTCTTCTTTCTTTTCATTCGGCGCTTTGGTTTTCAGATATTCTTCTGTCGCCTTACGCTCAGATTCTGACAAATCTTTCTTAGGAATATAATGGCTGTGTGTCATGTGTGGCGCAGTGTAGCCATCTCCCTGCTCCTCTGTCACATCATGCGAATCAAAGATATAACCGTCTGATGTCGCATAACGACCTGCAGCTTTAGCTAGCGCAACTTCATCAGCCGTATAAGCAATTTGCGAATTTGCTTTGCCTGCGCGGTCAGGGTGCACTTCGGCGGAGAGTTTCAAGACTTGATCTAGCAAAGCCAATTTATCCGCATTCTTGTCTGCCACTTTTTGGAGCAAATCATTCACTTGAGCCAGTTTATCGCTTGCATTTCCTTTTGTTTCCAATGCTTTTCGGATAGACATCAACACAATTTTCGCTTTCTTTGCAAATTCTGTGTTTTGACTAGCAGAATCATTATCTGAACCAGTTGCTTTCACTATTTCGGATAACAAGGCTTTTGCTTTCGCAAGCAGGCTCTCTTTCTCCTCTATACCTAATAACAGATTTGAGTTGAGGCCGTTTATTTGCTCTTCAAAGTTTGCTTTTTGACGCGCATCTGAAACCTTCTCTAACAAAGCTTCTGCTTTAGCAAGGAAAGTTTTGATTTGCTCATCGCTAATTTCTGGTTCAGCAGGCTCTTCTTTTTTCTGATTTTTATCCTTTTCAGAAGTTTTTCCAGCTTCCTGCTTGCTCTTATCTGGATTTATTTGATTGCCTTTCTGTGCCTGTTCTGGCTGTTTTGCTTCCGAGTAATCATCGCCCGGCGTTATCATCTGCGCAATCTTTCGTTCCAAATCAGACATTTCATTGTAATAGATAAAATGATAATGATTGCCGTGCGGAACAGCCACTCCATTAGAAGTCCGCTTTGTAATCTGTGCTGGGTCAAATACCAGACCGTCTGATTCTACATGCCGTTGACTCAAAGGAGTCGCATACAATTGCCGCAGCAATTTAATGATTTCAGCTTTATTTCTGCGCTTCGGTTCAGTTTGTTTTGGAGCTGGTTGAGAAGGCTGAGTTTGCTGATTTCCTGTATGATTAGACGTTCCCGAATTAGCAGGACGATAGTCCAACGATGGATGGTTCATTCCTCCGTTTGACTGAGGAATTTGACCTGAATTGGACGGATATTGTGGACGACTTTTGCCTGTTTTATTGTCCCAATAGTTTTGAGCAGCTGCTAACTCGCTAGGAGACAAATCGCTCTTTGGAATGTAGTGGAAATGATTGCCATGCGGAACGATAAAAGCATCACCTGTATCCTCAATGACATCAGTTGGATTGAAGACATAGCCATCGTCTGTCGTATAACGACCTTGCGCACGAGCTTCTTTGACAGCTGTTGTTACAGTACTACTTTTCGATCCTTTATGCCCTTTGCCGCTATATTCTGCCCTTTGACGAGCGATTTCTTCTTTTGTCCGAACATTGCTTGTATGATTCGGATCTTTCAGATAAAGATAATACTTGCCATTCACCTTGATAATGTAGCCGTCTTTTACTTCGTTGACAATATCAGACTGCTGCAAAGTGTAGTTTGGATCGCGCATGATTAGCTCTTCACTGATAATGGCATCATAAGGAACTTTTCCATTATAATAGTGATAATGATCACCGTGAGAAGTTACGTAACCTTGGTCTGTAATTTTGACAACAATCTGTTCCGCATTGATTCCTTCTTTTGCACTCACTTCATCAGGCGACAAATTCTCTGCTTGCTTACCCTTGTTTGCTTTAGATTTTCCATTTACATAAGCAACACGGTTATTTTCCTTGCTAGATACTGTCTGATGACGCCCCAGCTCATAGCTACACAAACTTAAGACAACAACTGCAACAGAACCGATAAGATATTTTTTCTTCATGATTCTCCTCATTTTTTCAATTCTTTTGCCAATGTCGCTAGATTGGCTTCTAGATTTTCAAGATAAGTATGATTATTTTGCGGATCAGCTTCCAAAGGGTTTAATTGTTTTAGTTTAACGCCTGTAGACTTGACCAAAGTTTTCGCAACTTTTGATGAAGCATTACTTTCCACAAAAATGGTTTTAACTTTATAAGTTTTGACAAATTCTTCAATTTCTGTCAATTGGCGCGGACTTGGTTCCTGCTCTGGAGAAATCCCGGCAATCCCCAACTGCTTCAATCCAAATCGCTTCGCCAAATAAGAAAAGGCAGTATGCTGCGTCACAAATGTTTTTTGCCTTGCAGCTTTGAAAATCGGTTGATATTTTTTAGTCAATTCTTTTGCCTTACCTGCCAGCTCTTTCGCGTTTTTTTGATAGGTTTCTTTATTTTTACTATCAATCTTCGAAAGTTTATCAGCGATGATTTGCGCTTCTTCTGCCACTTTTTCTGGGTCTAACCACGTATGTGGATCGTAAAGAGTCTTTTCATCCACTCCCTCACCAGCAGCTACATCTTCTAATCCCGGCACACGCTCCAGCTTCATCCCTTCTGAAGCTTCAAGCACCTTCACTTTAGATTTTTTCAAACTCGGATCTAAACTTCCAGCCCAAGATTCTAACGTATGAGAATGATAAACAAAGACATCTGCATCATAGATAGCTGCTACATCGTTGGCTGATGGTTCAAAGGAATGAATACCGCTACTTGATTGAATCATCCGAACATCATTTAAATCGCCTGATACTTCTTTGACCATAGCATAAATCGGATAAAAACTTGTTACAATTTTCATTCCCTTGCTCTGCTTTTTGCTACCTGCACCGCACGCCGTCAAAATCAAAACCAGTCCTGCCACAAAAATAGAAAATAAATATTTCCTTAATTTCATATATCACTCCTTAACTAGTGTTTAACCAGTTTATTAACTGGTTAATATGATACCATGATAGAAATTAGCTGTCAAGAATTTTTTATCTGTTTTTTAACAATAATAAAAAAGCTTTCTAAATAGCATTAGAAAACTTTTACTCTTACCAATCGCTTTTTTCTTTACGAATCTCTTCCAGCATTTCAGCTTCTTCTGCTGTGAACTCATATTTTTCTAGCAAATCTGGACGACGCTCGTAAGTCTTTTTCAAACTCTCATACAGACGCCATTTTCGGATATTTTCATGATGACCACTCATCAAAATATCTGGCACAACCATTCCACGAAAATCATACGGGCGAGTATATTGAGGATATTCTAAAAGCCCTGATGAAAAACTATCATCAGTATGACTGGCTTCCTTACCAAGAACTTCAGGAATCAGCCGTACCGTCGCATCGATCATCGTCATGGCAGCCAATTCTCCACCGGTCAAAACATAGTCTCCAAGCGAGATTTCGTCTGTCACCAAACTTTTAATCCGCTCATCATAACCTTCATAATGTCCACAAATAAAAATCAATTCTTCTTCTTGGGAAAGCTCTTCCGCATAGGCTTGATCAAACATTCGACCAGCGGGATCTAACAAAATAACCCGTGGCTGTTTTTTCTCAATCACATCATAAGCATCAAAAATCGGTTGCGCTCTGAGCAACATTCCTTGACCGCCTCCATAAGGCTCATCATCAACATGTCGTGATTTCTCTGCATTTTCCCGAAAGTTATGATAGTGAATCTCCAGCAACCCTTTTTCACGCGCCTTGCCAACTATTGAATGTTCCAGCGGGGCAAACATCTCCGGAAATAATGTTAAAATATCAATCTTCATCATCCAGTCCTTCCGGAATTTCCACATCTACTCGACTATTTTCAAGATCAATATTCAATACAACAGGCGGAATATAAGGCAACAGTAAATCACGCTTGCCTTTGCGCTTTACCACCCAGACATCATTGGCACCGGGCTGCAAAATTTCTTTAATTGTTCCAATCAAAATACCCCGTTCATAAACATTCAAGCCGATGATTTCATGATAGTAAAATTCGCCCTCATCTAAATCCGATAAGTCTTCTTCAGCCACTTTCAAAGTAAAATCACGATATTTCTCAATGTCATTGATATGGTACATTCCTTTGAATTTGATAATATCAAAATTTTTCATCTTACGATGACTAGCAATTTCCACATTCATGACAAAATTATCTTTCTTATCAAAAAGGCCCAACATACTTCCTTTTTTAAAACGATCCTCTGCAAAATCCGTCACGGACATAACACGCATTTCACCTTGCAAACCTTGCGTATTTACAATTTTTCCAACATTATAATAGTTCATTTTCTCTCCAAATACTAGCATTATCCTATTTATTCTATCATGAATAAAAGGAATTCTCAAGAAAACAAAAATTCACTAAAACTATAAGGTGAGTTTTCCTATACTTTCTATAAACTAGGTCAAGCATACCAGATATAGCTTGGAGCTTCTATCACAAAAAAAGAGTTATCAAAAATAGCTCAATATTTTCCTAAGTCTAAAATTTGATTATATCTACTTTCATCCTCAATATGGTGAGCAATTTCTAGCATCATAACAGGTAGATAAAACAGTAGATCACGCACCATCTTGCTGTTTTCCTCGTCCAAGGCAGCAGTTACCTCATCTACTAGTAAAACATCCTTTTTACGCAGAAGAAATCTTGCCAGTTCAATCCGAACCCTCTGACCACCCGAAATATTGTCACCATTGTTACTGACAACAAAGTCCAACCCTTCTGTTAATTCATTGTCGAGCTTGACTTGTTTTAAAACAAACCACAAATCTTCATCAGAAAAGACTTGTCCCAAAGTCAAATTATATCGAACCGTGTCATTAAAAAGGAATGGATGCTGGCTAATGATACCAACACTAGATACAAAATGAGATGTATATTTATTAGTTGTTGTCACACCAGTAATCTGACCTTCATCAGCCTGCTCCTCACCAATAATTATCCGAAACAAGGTCGATTTCCCACAGCCACTCGGTCCCTTGATTAAAATTTTCTGACCAGTTTGGATGTCCAAGTTCAGATGGGAAAAAAGCTGTCTGTTACCATAGGACTTATTTAGATTTTGGATGTGCAGGGCACGAAGTTCTTGCATATCATCTTTCGCCAGTTGTTTATCATCTTTACTGTCTAATACTCCATAAATCTTGTCCGCAGTCGTTTTTGCCCCTTGGATATCTACTGTATCATACATGATTGTCTGGATAGGACTCACCAACTGACCAGCTGCGATATACATGGCGACAAGATTAGCGACAGATACCCTATGACCATTCATGGCAAAGAAGAAACCTAACACAAGCGGTAAAACCTGACTCAGAAATACCATAAAGCCATTACAAAAGAAGACGATATTATGGGTGAAGCAAAAGTTTTGGATAGCTCATTGATATTTCCAATTCACATTCCATAATTTTTGTCTATTTTCCAGAATCGCTTGATTCATGAGCAGAGTCTGCGCCCCTCGGATACTGTCAGATACCTGATTATGAACCTCCACTCTGCCTTGAGCCATATCGTCACCAGTATGTTTGAGCCTTTTGTTCATTAAATATTGAGGAATAGGGCGTAAGATAGTAAAGAAGACAAAAATACTCCCCAGTAACAGATTTTGCGTAATAATATAAATTGCTGTTAGTAAAGCAACAAATCCCCAGCAAATTATGTTAATGTACTTTTCTAAATAATTATCCCCCAAATACTCCATATCCTATGTGAGCATGGTGATTTTTTCATCTTCACTTATAATCCTTATTTGTCATTAACTTACCAAATAAATCTGCTCTCATATTCATCTGAATCTCACGTCGAAATACGTTATGCGTGTGATTGCAAAAGAGCATCAAGCTATACAAGACAAAGTAGACTGTAAAACCAAAAAGAGCAAATTGCACTATCTTAAAATAGGTTAGTTCTCCTTGGTTTAAGGACAAAGCTCGAGATACTACTAAAGGTTGAGCAAGAGCCAATCCTCCATTTGCCAGTGCCCCGATGACAGTATAAAATTTCGTTTTCTTATCCAGATAGTGAAAAATTTTATTCATAATGTCCTCCTGGAAAAATAGAGAGGCTAGCACTCCTCTCCATATTACCGTTTCTAATCTACTAACTGCAAATATTACAGGTATTGGTTACAGTTTCTGATCTCTTAGGAAGTTCTTTGTTTTTCTTTAAATGCATTATACATCTATTAAAATAATGATTCAAGTAAAACTCAGAAATCCATTTTGTGTCAGGTCTGCTGTATAAAGTTCAGGTTCTGTAAAGAGAAGATAGAATCCATAAACCTCTGTAAAAAGAATAGCACAAGCCAGTCCTATAAAAAACACACCACTGTCTAGGATTAGGAGTCACCAAAGAATCAAGACAATCACTCTCACAGCCATGAGAATGAGAGGAAGAATCAGATAAATCATTTTCAAGCCATCTTTCAAAATACTGATTTATTTCAACGAATTTAAACGAACGGTTCATTCATTTCATCCATCAATTGCTCTACCAGTATCGCTATTGAATCTTGTTGTTCTTTTGTCGAATTTGGTATTGGGAATTTCTTAATTTGAGTTAATCGCATTTTAAGGAAAGTATTTCGTTGCAAAAAATCAAATTCATTAATAGCATAGTAAGAAAGCACCTTAGAATTTAAAACTCCAATTAAAAATCTTGGGTTTACGGTAATTTCATTTATTGCTTCAATACTTTGTTCATGTATAAAATTCTCTTCTACTAATGTCGCTCTGATAATATAGTTTGACTTTACTGGAATTCTTGCAATTAAGATCCTAACTCCTTAAATTTTAATTAAGAAAATAAAATCTATAAATTCTTAAATAGATTAGTAAATAACACAATATAATTATACATCAATTTTATAAAAAATAACCCCCCACAAAAATTATGGGGATGTTTGTAGAGAAGTTCTAAAAGAAAACTTCACTTTTTATATCACTTTTACTATTAACAAAAAGCTATAAAACTCGGATTACAGCCTTAAAAAATTAATAATTAATTATTTAGGAATAGTTCTAACAATTACTAAAATACTAACTAGATAACAATTATACCATCTCTTCCAAGGGAAATTGAATCTTCTTTATTTAGTAAAAAAGTTTCCTCATAACTGTTCATTGAAATTTTGGATATTGAATTATAAAGGTCACAATCATCTGGTAATTCATAATTATAATTTGAGTATTCTTCTAACAGATAGAATATTTCTTTATTAATTCCAATCTGATAACCTTCAAATTCTACTAAAGTATATTCTATTCCATTTAAATTTTTGATTTCTATTTTTTTATTATTAGACGACAATAATTCGATAATATTTTTATAATAGCGTAAAATTGCAACATTAGCGTCTAAAGAGTATTCTAATTCCCCATCATATTCAGGATCAACATCACAAAATTTTAATTCATCATCTTGGAAATATGAACCTGTTATATGTCTCTCAAAGCGAGTTATATAATGGTAATTACCAGAAGACTCCTTAAATGTCAATTGACCAATTGAGTTAACCTGTTTTTTTGCTTTGGTAATAGTACGCTTATCTATACTATTCTTCACACTACCTTTAGCTTCAATTAAATAAGCATTATTTATACTACCATATCCTAAACCAAAGAAATCAGGAAAATATTTAGTGGTGTTTACTACCCTGGAGATAGCAGGATCCTTTAGATGATATAAATAAGGAATTTTATATTCTTTTTCTGCAATTGCATATGCTGATAGTATGCCAATAAAATAGGAGATAGCTGATTTAATAGATGTTTCCGAATTAGAATAATCACCTGTTATATAAAACTTCTGATTACTCTCTGTTAAAGCCATATTAACTAAATGAAAATAAAATCTTTGTCCACTAAAGGATACACCTTTATTCCTAAAACCACCAGCATTTATAAGATATCTTATAAAATCCTTTTTTGAAAGAGGAATTGTTTTTTTTTATATTAACTTTCTTATTAATATAATTATTAACAGTATTATAAAATAATACATCAATCATAAGTTTAAATCCTTAATAAAATTTAGAAAACACCCCCACAAAAAATTGTGGGGGTGTTTGTGGGGAAGTTTCTAAAGAAACATTTCCTATTCTATCGCCTTTACTATTAACTAAAGGCTTTTAAACTCGGCTTTCCCCCTTAAACAATCAATGAACGATTATTTAAGAGTAACTGAAGCTCCAGCTTCTTCCAATTTAGTTTTGATTTCTTCAGCTTCTGCAGTTGCAACACCTTCTTTAACAACAGTTGGTGCTCCGTCAACAAGTTCTTTAGCTTCTTTAAGACCAAGACCTGTGATTTCACGAACAGCTTTGATAACGCCGACTTTCTTGTCGCCTGCTGCAGTCAATTCAACGTCAAATGAATCTTTTGCAGCGGCAGCTTCACCAGCACCAGCAGCAGCTACAGCTACAGGAGCAGCTGCAGTTACACCAAATTCTTCTTCGATAGCTTTTACAAGGTCGTTCAATTCAAGGATTGAAGCTTCTTTAATTTCAGCAATAATATTTTCAATGTTCAATGCCATTGTTATTTCCTCCAAATATGTTTTCGTTATTTATTATTAGTTTGTAGCATAGGCTACGCGCAACTTAAAATTAAGCTGCTTCTTCTTTGTTGTCTGCAACCGCTTTGACTGCAAGAGCAACATTGCGAACTGGTGCTTGAAGCACAGATAGTAGCATAGATAGAAGTCCTTCGCGATTTGGAAGAGTTGCAAGAGCAACGATTTCTTCTTTAGATGCAACAGCACCTTCAATAGCTCCACCTTTAATTTCAAGTGCATCAGCTTCTTTAGTAAAATCATTGATGATTTTTGCTGGTGCTACAACATCTTCATTTGAAAATGCAACAGCAGATGGTCCAACAAATGCATCAGCAAGACCTTCAAGTCCAGCTTTTTCAGATGCACGACGTAAAATTGAGTTTTTAATAACTTTATACTCAACTTCGCTTCCACGAAGATTACGACGAAGAACTGTGTCTTGTTCAACTGTAAGACCACGAGCATCCACAACAACGATACTTGCAGCTGCTTTCATTTTTTCAGCAACTACATCAACTAGTTCCGCTTTTTTAGCAATACTTGCTTCACTCATTTAGTGTTTCACCTCCGTAATTATTTTGCTTGGGAAATTTTTCCAAAAGAAAAACGCGCCCAAACCTAGACACGAAAGTACAATACGTTTCTTTTACATGATCCGTTTTGTCCTCGGTAGGATCTTTATGAGTCGAGCTCCCCTACTGTCTTAGGCAGTTTTTTCAAACCAATGATTATTGTAACATAAGAAAAAAAAGATTGCAAGAGTTTTTAATAATTTTTATAATTAGAACGAAAATCTATTCTTTTTAGTTAGCAGATTTATTAAATTATTGGAAAGATAAAAAAGCAGACCATAAAGATCTGCTCTAACTATCTTATATTTATTATGCTTTTACAATTGGAATCCAAAGTTCCATTTTGTAGTCTTTGCTATCCATATCCCCTTCATAATAATATTCAAAGTCAGGTTTTCCTGAATGAACATAACCATGTTCTGGAAAAAATACTTCCATTGCATATTTCCAACCATTATGAATACATTCCGGAACACTTCCTGTTAACTCTACAATGGCATATTCTGCTTCTTCAACTTTCAAAACATCTAAGCCCATACTTTTTGCTTTATCTACATCTGTAACGATATACCCTGCTATGTAATTAATAGTACTTGGTTGTTCTACATTGTAACAAACACCGACACTTTGACCTTCTCCCAATCTTGCTAATTCATCATGACGATATTCTCCATATAGTTTATTCCAAACACTCGGACATAATGATGAATTGATATTTTGTTCATTCCTACCTGCAACTGTAAATGAATTTTTCTTTTGAATTGTGATGTTCATACTTCTTCCTCCTCTTACACTTAGTGCTAGCTGCACTCGTGAAACTATTTTGAATGGTTTTCCATTTCTTACCTCTGAAGGTGTAAATCCATGAAATTTTTTGAATGCAGTCCCAAATGAATCAGATGATTCATATCCATACTTCATCGCTATATCAATAACTTTAATATTGGTATCTCTCAGTAAAACAGCCGCTTCTGTCAACCTTCGACTTCTAATATACTCTGACAATGTTGTATCTGTTAATATAGAAAAGAGTCTGCTAAACATAGGATAAGAATAAGTGGATAAATGGGTAATTTTATCTTCATCTATTTCGCTATCCAGCACACTTTCAATGTAGTTAATTGTTTCATTAAAAAATTGAATTATCTGCATATTTTACCTCTATTCATTTTTCTATCCTATGTAAAGATACCAAAATCTCTAACTTCTTTACCTTTAGTACAATAATCTTTCAGAGTTTTATCCCTTGATACATTGAAGGCACAAATCCCTAAACTGTACATCCAATTGGGCAATCTCCATCAGGGTATCTGCTAAAGAATTATAGGCTTCCTGCCTGCTGTCCAGATAGGCTTGGCTAAAAAGCATAGCAATTTTTTCCTTCAAGTCTGCTTTTACAGGATCATAATCTTTCAAAAATTGACTCAAGTAAAGACTTCTAACGGCTGCCAAACGAAATGAAAAAAATTGATGGAGTTGTTTTTGTTCCGCATTTAAGCCGTTTGCTCGAATAGTTTTAGCATAGTCCTCAATTATACCAACCTCACCATTTTCATATCGTTGTTTCATGATAATAGAGACACTGTGATAAATCTCCTGACTTGTTGGAAGCTTATTTCTTTGCAAATTTCCCCACATGGAATAAGCTCCTCTTTTATAGTCAATCGCTTCTGCTTTCCACGCTTTACAAAAATCACGAAAATCCATTTTCACACAAGGATAGCCTGCCGGATCATGGAAATAAATCCAATGCTCATCCATGTCATAAACTGAAACAAAATGATCCACACCTCGTAGATGGCTATGATTGAGATTATAAGTCAGATATCCCATATCCAAAGGACCTACAATAACAGATCCATGGTCTAGATATGTCTTGAGTTTTTCTTTTAGTTCTATCACATTGACTGGCTCTGAAGAATCACAGAAAAACTCCTCATAGTCAAATCCAAGAATTTGTAAACAATGACTAATGGACTCATCTGGCATGCCATTATCAAAGAAAACCAAAGGATGTCTGTCGTCTTTTTTCACAAGGGTAGCTCCATTACCCATGACCATGATCGCTTCTAGGTAGTCCGAGCGAAAATCATAGCCCGCAGCCTGTAAGGCCATAGCCGTCGAATGAGAATAACAAATCGGAATATCACCAAAGTATAAATTCATCTTCCTACCTCCTTGCCTATAGTATAAACGATAGGAAAATTTATCCCCCATCAAATTTGTACGGAATTTATAGGTTTGCGCAGAAGAAAGAAATTTCACATGTTTTATTGTAAATCAAAAAAGCTATTAAAAAATGAAACTATTGTCTAAAAACATCAAAGGCTAAGCTTTTACTGCACTAATTTTACAATTTTTTCTAACTATTAACAATCGTAACATAAGAAAAAAATTACAAGACTTTTTGATCATTTTTTATAATTGGAGTGAAAAGCTATCCCTTTTGATTCGTAGATTTATTAAATTGTCGGAAAAAGAGAAAATGGTAAGAACTAATACGAAAAGACGATAGAATGTTTCATTCTACCGTCTAATGTGTTTTTATTCCTTGTTCAGTTCGACACTGGTTTTTTAATCTTCCCAAAATCAACGGTAATCTATTAAAGTCTTTTCTTTTAGAATGACAGGTATGTTAAAAGCTATGATTTCCGCTAGTACAGTAGCAAGCGCATCGTATACGTCAAATACTACACTAGTATTACCCAATGGTAATAACTCATTAATAAAAGACATCAGTACAACCACTATACATATATACATAAGTGTCTTTTTAGAAAATTCAATAGTTGAGACTTTATTTACACTGAATGTTGGACTAAAAGGTTGTTTTAGCATAGCTGTTCCAATCCATGCTCCTCCAAAACTAGGGTGTGACATAAAATATAGGAACAACTGAATTAATTGAATAATATTTTCTTAAAAATATTGTGAGTAGCCAAATTAATAATCCTAAAATCGCCATAATTTCAATGGAACTGATTCTCAATTTTCTTTTCTTCATATGCTCCAACTTCTCATCAACTTTCAATTTATCCATTTCTATTATACTAAATATCCCACTCTTATCTTATCATAACAGAAAATATGACAATCTAGTAATATCAGTCTTTCCATTCAGCTTAGTTTTGTCTTTTCAAACATTTCTTCTTGCAGATTTAAATGCTAAAGTCCTACGTAATAAAAAATTCACTAGTTCATCGTAAATGTTCCCAACATTTTACAAACCTAAAATGCTTCCTTCAATCTTCAAAAAATGAAAGAATAACGGCTTTTTCTTGCTCTGTACAAGCAACCAATGGGAGGCGGAGTGGTCCGACTTCAAACCCTTGAGAATTTAGCACAGCTTTAAGTGGTGCTGGGCTTGTCACAGAAAAGAGAGCTTCTATTTTTGGTAACAGCTGACGTTGAATCTGAGCAGCTTTTTTCAGCTTACCCTCATCTAAAGCAGCAAACATTTCATAAAAGTCATCTCCATTAGTATGAGCCGCAACAGATATAACCCCCTGTGCTCCGATTGCCTTTGCATGAAAAGCTTGTCCGTCTTCCCCAGTATAAATTAGAAAGTCCTGTGGAGCGTTTTCAACCAAATGGGTAAGAGCATCTATGCCTGTACAATCTTTGATTGCAATAATATTTGGCAATTGTGCTAAGCGCAAGGAAGTTTCTACTGTCAAACCAGCAACCGTTCGGCTAGGAACATTATAAACGATGACTGGCAGATTTGAAGCTTCCGCAATCGCTTTATAATGCTGATATAGACCTTCTTGAGTCGGTTTATTGTAATAAGGAGTCACTGCAAGTCCGGCAGCAAAACCACCAAATTTGTCAACTTCACGCGCGAATTCAATTGAATCTCGAGTATCATTCGTACCAATTCCGGCTATCAACGGAACTCGCCCTTTTACAATCTTTTGAACCTCTGCAAATAATTCTAGCTCCTCTTCATGCGTCAGAGTTGGGCTTTCACCTGTCGTTCCTGCGATAATCAGTCCTTCTGTATGATGCGCTAGAAGGTGCTCAATCAGCTTAGGAAGAGCTTCAAAGTTAATGCTACCGTCCTCTTTAAACGGTGTTACAAGTGCTGTTATAATTCTTGCTTTTTTTAAATCTTCTATAGACATAAATCTCGTCCTCCTAGCTTGCAAAATACAACTATACAAATATTATCTCACATTTTACTTCAATTCGAAAATGACCTCTGCTGTTGGATGCACCAAGCCACGTTCATGCAAGGTCTCAGCGATTTGAACAGAATTCCAAGCTGCACCTTTAAGCAGGTTGTCTGAAACCACCCACATATGAATCCCTTTTTCAGCATCCAAATCTTTGCGGATACGACCAACAAATGTTTCTTTTTTGCCGACAGCATTGACAGCTTGAGGGTAGATTTGATGAGCAACATCATCCTCTAATACTGCTCCAGGAAAATTGGCAATAGCTGCCTTGACTTCTGCGATAGGCGCTACTTCTTTTGTCTCGATGTAGACAGACTCTGAGTGCGCTGAAAGAACAGGGATACGAACACAAGTAGCAGAAACCGCAATCGTGTCATCTTCCATAATCTTCTTGGTTTCATTGGTCATCTTCATCTCTTCGTAGGTGTAGTCATTGTCCGTGAAAACATCAATTTGAGGAAGAGCGTTGAAAGCAATCGGATAGTGCTTCTTGTCACCACCAGAAGGCAAAATCTCTGCCTTGATATCACGCGGATTGACACCGTTATTTAAGACCTCTCGCAGTTCACGCTGAGTCTCAAGAATAGCCCCCATACCAGCACCCGAAACGGCCTGATAGGTCGATACGATGATACGCTCTAGGCCCCATTTCTGACGAACAGGTTCCAGCGCCACCATCATCTGGATAGTGGAGCAGTTTGGGCAGGCGATAATTCCATTATGAGCATCAAGTGCATGTGCATTGACCTCTGGTACAACCAAAGGAACATCAGGATTCTGACGGAAATAAGAGGTGTTATCCACCACAACAGCTCCTGCCTTGACAGCGTACGGAGCATACTTGGCAGAAGTTGAACCGCCTGCTGAAAAGAGAGCGATATCTACACCTTCAAAGGCAGTCTTCGTTGTTTCTTCAATTGTGATGTCTTGGTCTTTAAATTTCAAAACTTTCCCCGCTGAACGAGCTGAAGCCAAGTAGCGTACTTTCTCAATCGGAAGAGTTGATTCTTCCAGCATTTTGATCATTTGAGCTCCAACGGCACCTGTAGCACCTACCACAGCAACTGTGTATCCCATAACATACCTCTCTGAATTTTCAAAAAATTTGTGTATTGCTGGTATTATACTACTTTTATAAAGAATTGAAAAGACTTATAAGAAAAAAATCCCCACTAAAAAGTAGGGATTGAGGGCACTTACGTGTGATGAGCAGGTTCACACAACTCATCAAGGTCCGCTCCTGCGTATATGACCTCCCATGCTCAATATGTGGCTTGCGCCACCTATCGACTCATCGCATATCTAGCATTCTACTATAGAGAATCCTAAAAGTCAAACTATTTTTTATGAGAGATTTTCTAGCTTATCCATATTTGAAATTGGTGCCTTAAAAGAGTAAAATAGTTTTTAGGAGGATAAAGTTATGGATACTACGAAACAGCCTGTCCCCATGCCTCAAGATAGGCGAACAATGGCTATCTTGCTAGGAGCTGTGGGTGGTTGCCTAGACGTTTTTTCGCATATACAATTTAGTACACTAATCGCCACTCAGACAGGGAATATTATTTTAATCGTAGCCGACTGGGATGGTCCAACCGTAAAGACGGCTTACCGTATCCTTTCGCTTGTCTTCTTTACCTGTGGCTTTATCCTTGGTATTCTACTTAAGGAACGGGCGCAAAGCTCACATTGGCGTACTTGGGGAGTCTTACCATTGACTCTCACGACTTTCCTCTTTCCTTTTTTTCATTCTCATTATTTTATCTGGGTGATATTGCTTGCAACCTCTACAGGCATGGTCATGCTAACTTATACAGGCTCAAAAATCGAGTCTTATCCCTACATGATTATGATGACTTCAGGAAACTATCGGAGAATGGTCACTGCTTGGTATGAATATATTCGTTTTAAAGATCGTAGACATATTATTAGAAGGCAAGCGGCTAATTACTCTATGATTGTCGCTAGTTTCATCGGCGGTGCTATTTTTACTGGATTTC
Organism: Streptococcus sp. HF-2466; assembly: GCF_015594645.1. NCBI lineage: Bacteria > Bacillati > Bacillota > Bacilli > Lactobacillales > Streptococcaceae > Streptococcus > Streptococcus sp. HF-2466. Next base: position 123,027 of record NZ_JADNQU010000003.1, on the reverse strand, counting down.
TCACACGTTTCATTCATCAATACGCTATCTGGACAGTCACTACTATTTTGACGATTATTATCATTCATTATACCAGGTACAACCATATACATCACTTAGAGCAAAAAAATATCTAACATCAATAAACGCCCTGACAGAAGCAATCAGGGCGTTTTGCTATTATTTTCAAGAATGGTTTATCCAAGTAGTGTCACAACAACTGGAACAACGACTACAAATAAGACCGTGCTTAGTGTCACAACATTTGTGGTAAATTCCACATCGCCGTCTCCTTGGCTTGCAAGGATTGGAAGAACTGCAAGGGCTGGTGCAGCAGATTGAACGACGAAGGTTTTGTATTCCATTGCAGGCAATCCGCTTGCTACTAAATTCAAAAGAACAACCATTGTTAATGGCGCTAAAATAAATTTACCGACCAAGGTCACAACAGAGTCCTTATCGAACCGAATAGTGCTCAGACCTGCTTTAGCTAAAATGATACCAATGTAAATAAGAGACAGAGGAGTTACCAAGTTCCCGATATAGATAAGGGTGCTGCTGGCAAAACTAGGCACCTCCCAACCTAAAATAAGAAAGACTAAGGCAACGAGAAAACCAATCAAAGGAGCAGGCAGGAGTTTCTTCCAGTCAAATTTTCCTGCTTTCTTCTCGCCAGACTTGCTATCGGTTGTCATGAGATAGACCCCGATTGTCCATGTCGAAATGGTATTCGCAATATAGTAAACCAAGAAATATGGAAGTGCCTCGTCTCCAAAGAGAGCAACATTCAAAGGAAGCCCTATAAAGATTGTATTGGCATTGACAAAGGTATTAATCATGGTTGCCCGACGACCTGGCCGTACTTTAAAAACCTTAACGGCAACAAAAGCAAAAATGTATCCAATGACAAAAGCTACCAAAACCCAGACAAGAGAACTTGATAATGAAATCAACTTGCTCAAAGTCAGGTACTTCAAGACAGAGACAAAGATTGAAACCGGCAACGCTACATTCATGATGAGGCGGGACAGATTGGGACCGAAGTCTTCTCCGAACCAGCCCCTTACTTGCAAGATATAGCCAAGTACAATGATTGCAATAATCGGGATGATACTTTGAATAGAGGTTAAAAAGATATTCATAAAAACCTTCTATCTAGTATTTTGGATACCATTTCAAATCACGTACTGCTTTAGCCATGTCTTTTTCGTCTGCTTGAGCAAGACCTTGCTTTTGGGCTTTTTTAGCAACAGCTTCTGCTACCTTGATAGACACTTCTGTCACATATTTGAAAGGTGGAAGAACGGGAGCTCCGGGCTGGGTAATGTCCACAATACCGCTCAAGGAGTGAGCCGCAGCGCCAATCATTTCATCTGTCAATAGTTTAGCCTCAGCTCCCATGACCCCAAGTCCCAAGCCAGGATAAATAAGGGCATTGTTTGCTTGGCCGATTTGATAAGTAACACCTTTATACTCTACATCATCTGCTGGGATTCCTGTTGCGACAAATGCTTTCCCGTCTGACCATTTAATCAAATCTTCCGCAGTTGCTTCTGCTAGCTTTGTAGGATTGCTAAGTGGGAAAATAATCGGACAGGCCGTGTTTTCACACATCGCTTCTACGATTTCCTTTGTGAAGGTATTTGGCTGTGTAGAAGTTCCAACTAAAATCGTCGGTTTGACGGTTTTCACAACTTCAAGCAAATCAGTCAGCTTATCTGCATTTGGGTAATCAGAGCGCTTCTTCGCAAACGGTTTTTGCTCAGGAGTTAAGTCATCCATATCATCAAAGAGGAGACCTTGCTTATCCACCATGAAAAAGCGTTTATAGGCTTCCTCTTCAGATAAACCATCTACAACCATTTCTCTATAGACACGTGCTGCAATTCCTGCACCTGCTGTGCCCCCGCCATAGCAGAGATAGACTTGATCCGTTAGTTTTTCTCCGGTGATGTCAAGTGAAGCAAAAATTCCGCCTAAGGTCACAATCCCTGTTCCCTGAATATCATCATTAAATGTTGGGATTCTATCCTTGTATTCGTTTAAAATCGTTGCAGCATTTAAGCGGCCAAAATCTTCCCAGTGCAGATAGAGCTTAGGGAAAAGACGTTCAGCTGTTTGGACAAATTGATCAACAAAATCATAATAACGCTCTCCGCGAACTCTTTCATGCCGATTTCCAAGATAATTTGGATTGTCTAATAATTCCTTGCGATTGGTTCCTGCGTCAATAACCAGAGGTAAAACAGATTTTGGATCAATTCCTGCTGCTGCAGTATAGACCATAAGCTTGCCGACTGAGATATCTACTCCGTTGGTTCCCCAGTCACCAATTCCTAGGATTCCTTCTGCATCCGTCACCACAATCAAGCGAATCTCACGGTCTCCTGCTGCATTTTTCAAAGTTGCTTCAATATTTTCAGGGTGGTTAATATCAAGATAACCAGCATATTGAGGGTCTACAAAAAGATCGCTGTATCCTTCAATCGTATCTGCAATTGTCGGATCGTACACGATAGGATTGAACTCTTTAATATGTTGGCTGAACAGATAGTAAAATAAAGTCCGATTGGTATTAAAAATTTCCATTAAAAACAAACGCTTTTCAAGGTTGCTTGGCTTTTGCTGATAGTGGTGATAGGTTTGAGCAGCCTGCTCTTCCAAAGTTTGGACATACGGAGGCAAAAGTCCTACCAATCCCAATTCTTGACGTTCTTCATTTGTAAAGGCCGTTCCTTTATTCAAAAAAGGGTTATTTAAAATGTCATGTGCTTTCATGAGCTTTCTCCTTGCATTTTAAGAATATAGTCGTTTAGTTTGCTTTTAGTACAAGGCAACGAGCTGCAGGCATAACTGAAGTTAGACAAAGCGAGTTAACACAGTAATAAAAGATAAACTAAATGACTATAATGACAATTGATTTTTAAAATCAACATAGCCAACTATAAAAAATTCGCCTCCTTTTATATTTATTATAGCACAAATTGTGCCATAAATCATACAAAGTTTTATACATAAGGTTAAAAAGATGATGTGAAACTTGTATGATAGGTATATGAACAAAACAACTTTTTTACAGCGTTTTATTGCTAATAAGGTCCGCTTTCATAGAAAAGCAAAGGATTTAAGTCAAGAAGAATTATCTGAAAAAGCTGGTTTAGGCTTGAAATATATCAATCAACTAGAAAACCTAAGCAGCAATCTCAGCATTCAAACTCTGGAAAAAGTCATCTTAGCTTTAGATATGACACCGGAAGAATTTTTTGACTTTAGAAGTTTGGAAGGAAAGAGAGATTCAAACCATCCTTTCTCCCTTAAACGCTTAAATATGAAAATAAAACAACTACCAAAGGAAAAACAAGAAGTATTCGTTGGCATTTTTGAAGACATTCTTGATAACCTTGACCGGTAGTCGCTTCAGTATTTCATTTTAATCTTTTGCTTTGCGTATAGTCAAAAGCGACAGTACGGATAAAATTTACTTATATCAATTTTCTTTTGCCCTTATTTCACCTCTTTGTGTTACACTTGAAGCATGAACATAAAAGATTTTGAGTATTTTTATTCTCTCACGCAGCTCCAGTCTTATACTGCTGTTGCCAATAAATTTGATATTAGTCAGCCGTCTGTTTCTTACGCTGTCAAGCGCTTAGAGGAGGAATTTAATTGTAAGCTCATTGCAGCAGATCCTTCTCATCGTACTTTTTCTTTGACCGAGCAAGGAGAGATTCTCCTAAGCCATCTCAAGCGGATCCTGCCAGAGCTTTCTTCTGCCCATAAAGAAATCAATCGTTCCTTAGCGCATTATTCGACTGTTGGCTTTCCGCCGATGATTATGAATTATTTACTGTCATTTATTCCTGAAAATGATGACAAGGCTGCCCTTTTCCAAAAAATCCGCCCTATTCGCGGAGGCTCTGTCGAACTGCTTCGCCTTTTGGAAAATGGAGATTTAGATGCCAGCTTTGTTGCAACGCTTGGCCCTCTCTCACACAATGGCTTAAACTTGCAGAGGTTGTTTTCAAGTGAAGTATTTGTCGTCATGTCTAAATCCCATCCGTTAGCTGATAAAGAAATTCTCTCTTTTTCAGAATTGATTGATGAATCTTTTATCGTCTTGGACCAGCACTTCATTCACCTGAAAGCTTTTCGTGAGTTAAACCAAAAGCATCATAATAAAGCTGAAATCTTTTTTCAGACGGATGATGTTGATTTGCTGAAGCAAATGTTGAGAAAAAATATCGGCATCAGTCTCTTGGCTGATTTTGCTTTTCCAAATGATGAGGAAAAATTGGTTAAAATTCCTCTGTCTAAGGGGGATAAGATCATATTTTACGTCTATCTTGCCAGCCTAAAATCAACGATTTTAAATGAGGACGTTCTCAACTTCTTTGACTATACCACCAATCTTCTTGATGAAAAATAAAAAAACTGAATCAATTCCCCTTAGGAGAGTTATCCTAGAGGATTGGTTCAGTTTTTTTGTTTATTGATTGATATTTGTCTGATATGTTTTATCTTTTGATTCAAAATGATTTCAATTGTTAATGGATGCGGAGGGAAAAGATAAACGAGAAGACCCAATCGTCTATCGTTCTAACAAGTACTTGCTTCCTTCTTTAATACTGAGTTTGCTCAGTTTATCCTTGTATTTTTCGATAAACTCCAGCACCCAGTCGGGATTGGTCTTGGAGTAGTCCCGAAGTGCCCAACCAATGGCCTTATTGATGAAAAAATCGGTCTGATTAAGATTATTAATCAGGATTTGCTCCAGCAGCTGGACATCCGTTTCTTCTTTTTGAAGCAATTGATGTTCAATGGCAAGGCGCCGCAGCCAAAAATCTTCATCCCTGCTCCACTCCAACACAAATTTCTTTGTCTCAGGATAGTGCAGGCAAATAAAGCCTACTGAGCGGCACAAAAAGTCAATGGTGTCCCACCATGGCTTTGTTTGTGCTAATTTCTTTATCTTTAGCAAATCGCTTGGTTTCAAAGCTTTTTGTTTCAATTGCAAATAATCCAGCACCGCATATTGCATTTCACGATAGGGGTTCTCCCAAGCCTGATTGACAAATTCCCAATCTATCGTAGACTTGTGATTTTTCTTAAAAAATATCTTAGAAACTTGGCGTCTAACAGGTGTTTTAACTCCTAAAAACTCAAATTGGTCTTTCATATATGCTTTCATGTGAATAGCATCTTCAGGATTTGCTACTTCTTTTAATTCTTGGAAAATATCTTCTACTTTCATATTACCATTCACTTTCAACATTCATATCTTTGAATAATTTAATTGGTCTTGCTGGTTTATCTAAACTCTTCTGCAACCAAACTGTGTCATGCCAGCAGTCAAATTTATATCCGATTTTTGGGAAATACGCTACTTGCTGATAACCACATTTTTTATGGAAAGAAATACTGGCATCATTCGGCAGAGCAATACAAGCTAGAAAATGAACAAAACCTTGCTGTTCAAGAATTTCTTCCAATTTGTCATAAAGCTGCCTCCCAATCCCTCTGCCGCGATTCTCATCAGCTACATAGACCGACAGTTCAACAGCCCAGTCATAAGCGCTGCGCCCGTAGTAGGTCGAACCATAGGCATAGCCCAGAATGACTCCCTCTTCTTCGGCCACCAAATAAGGATGCCTTTCCAAGGTCTTCTCAATCCGACCAGAAAATTCCTCCACCGACGGAACATCATACTCAAAAGTAATGGCTGTTTTCTCCACATAGGGTGCGTAAATAGCAATGAGAGCAGCAGCATCGTTTTTATGAGCTAATCTGATGTTCATCCTAACCATTCCTTTCGTTCAACTTTTCTATGTAAAGTATATACACCTACGCACATTTTACCAAATTCAAAAAGAAAAGGCTCTCTCGAACCTTTTTCGTTTTAAAATAGCCCAATAGCTGTACCATCTGGTGCAACATCCATATTGAGGGCTGCCGGGCGTTTTGGCAGACCAGGCATGGTCATAACATCACCGGTTAAGGCGACAATAAAGCCTGCACCTAGTTTTGGAACGACTTCACGAATCGTGATTTCAAAATCTTCTGGCGCTCCCAGAAGCGTTGGATTATCTGAAAAACTGTATTGGGTCTTGGCCATACAAATTGGCAACTTATCCCAGCCATTCTTGACAATTTGAGAAATTTGAGTTTTTGCTTTCTTTTCAAAATTGACTTTTGTTCCGCGATAGATTTCCTTGACAATTTTCTCAATTTTTTCTTCAACTGTCAGATTATTATCGTAAAGTCGAGTGTAGTTAGCAGGTCTAGTTTCAATTGTTTTAACCACAGTTTCGGCAAGAGCTAGACCACCGTCAGCTCCGTCTGCCCAAACACTAGCCAATTCCACAGGAACATCAATCTCTGCGCAAAGTTCCTTGAAAACGGCAATTTCAGCTTGGGTGTCCGTCACAAATTCATTGATAGCCACCACGACCGGAACACCAAATTTACGGATATTTTCCACGTGGCGCTTGAGGTTGGCAAAACCTGCTTTAACCGCTTCAACATTCTCAGTTGTCAGCTCTTCTTTAGCAACACCACCGTTCATTTTCAGTGCTCTAAGAGTTGCAACAATAACCACTACATCTGGAGCAGTCGTCAGATTTGGCGTTTTGATATCTAGGAATTTCTCAGCCCCTAGATCCGCACCAAAACCAGCTTCAGTCACTGTGTAGTCCGCCAAATGCAGAGCTGTTGTTGTCGCCAGAACAGAATTACAGCCATGGGCGATATTTGCAAACGGTCCACCGTGAACAAAGGCAGGGGTTCCATAAATAGTCTGTACTAGATTGGGCTTTATAGCGTCTTTCAAGATGAGAGCAAGAGCCCCTTCTACTTCCAAATCTCGAACATAAACAGGCGTCCGATCATAACGATAACCAATAACGATATTAGCTAGACGTTCTTTCAAGTCTTCAATACTTGTCGCTAAACAGAGAATAGCCATGATTTCAGATGCAACCGTAATATCAAAACCATCTTCCCGCGGAATTCCATTAACCGGACTGCCCAGACCGACGGTCACATGCCGCAAAGCACGGTCATTCAGATCTACCACGCGCTTCCAGATAATGCGACGTTGGTCAATTCCTAGAGCATTTCCTTGATGTAAATGATTATCAATCAAAGCAGAAAGGGCATTGTTGGCAGTGGTAATCGCATGCATATCTCCTGTGAAATGCAAATTGATGTCTTCCATTGGTAGAACCTGTGCATAACCACCTCCAGCGGCTCCGCCTTTGATTCCCATAACTGGTCCAAGAGACGGTTCACGAATCGCAATCATGGTTTTCTTTCCAATTTTGCTGAGAGCATCTGCCAAGCCAATAGTAATAGTTGATTTTCCTTCGCCGGCCGGTGTTGGGTTGATGGCTGTTACCAGAATCAACTTACCAACTGGCTTCTTTTGTAATTCCTGAATCTTATTAAAAGACAATTTAGCCTTGTATTTACCGTAAAGCTCCAAATCGTCATAATCAATTCCAACTTTCTTCACTACATCAGCAATCGGCTGCAAGTCAACACTCTGAGCAATTTCTATATCCGTTTTCATTTGGAATCCTCCAGTTTTGATAGGATTATTATACCAAAAAATAAAGAAAACAAACACTTTCAAAGCTAAAATTCTCAAAAACGTTCGGAAAAGTCTTTTCTATTTACGAATTAACTTTTTTTGTGTAAAATTTAGTTATGAAACTATTGATTACTTCTGGCGGAACGAGCGAAAAAATCGATCAAGTTCGTTCTATTACGAATCACTCAACAGGAAAGCTTGGTGCTCTTATTGCGGAGAGTTTTTTAGCACAAGGCGATCAAGTTACATTAGTCACTACACAGAATGCTGTCAAACCTGCTGCTCATCCAAATCTAACTATTCAAATCATTGAAAATGTACAAGATTTGCTGGAAACAATGCAGCCTTTGGTCAAAACTCATGACGTTTTGATTCATTCAATGGCTGTCTCTGACTATACCCCTATTTATATGGCAGGATTTGACCAAATCACTGCTTCACAGGATTTAACAGAATTTTTGAACAAAACAAACGTACAAGGGAAGATTTCATCAAAAGATGAATATCAAGTGCTCTTTCTCAAGCAAACACCGAAAATTATCAGTCGAGTAAAAAATTGGAATCCAAATATCCGTCTAATTGGTTTTAAACTTTTAGTTGGTGTTTCTAAAGAAGAATTACTGACAGTTGCTCGTGCCAGTCTTGCTAAAAATCAAGCTGAAATAATTGTAGCAAATGACTTGTATGATATTTCCAATAATCAACATCATGCTTACTTAGTCAAAGAAAATTCTGTCATAGAAGCCAACACAAAAGAGGAAATCGCTCAACAACTCGTAACACACATTCACACAAAGGACAATTTATGAAACATATTACTTTAGCCGTCACAGGAAGCATTGCCGCATATAAAGCTGCTGACTTGACCAGTCAATTGACAAAAGACAATCAAAAGGTAACTGTTCTGATGTCTCAAGCAGCTACAAATTTCATTACACCGCTGACTTTGCAGGTATTGTCGAAAAATTTAGTGCATACAGATGTCATGGAGGAGCCTGCGCCAAACAAGGTCAATCATATTGAAATTGCCAAGCAAACGGATCTTTTCTTAGTTGCACCTGCTTCCGCCAATACGATCGCTAAATTAGCTAATGGCTTTGCAGACAATATGATAACCAGTACCGCACTTGCTCTGCCATCAACAGCCAAAAAGGTATTAGCCCCAGCTATGAATACCAAAATGTATGAAAATCCAATCACTCAAGAAAATCTATCTAAACTAGAAAAATACGGCTGGCAAATTATTCAGCCTAGAGAAACCGTCCTAGCCTGTGGTGACCACGGAATTGGCGCCCTTGCTTCTGTAAAAACAATTATAAAAAAAGTAAAGGAAATGATTTATGAAGAAACAATCTAATATTGCTCAAATTGCTATCTTTTTTGCGATTATGCTCGTCATTCATCTATTGAGTTCAGTAATATTTAACCTTTTTCCCGTCCCAATCAAACCAACGATTGTCCACATTCCCGTTATTATTGCAAGTATTTTATATGGACCAAAGGTAGGCGCTATTTTAGGGGCGCTAATGGGTATCATTAGTCTGGTTACGAACACACTTGTTCTCTTGCCAACCAGTTACTTGTTTAGCCCGTTTGTCCCTAATGGGAATATTTATTCGCTCATCATTGCCCTCGTTCCGCGAATCTTAATCGGAATTACTCCTTATTTTGTTTATAAATATCTTAAAAATAAGACCGGACTTATCTTAGCTGGAACAGTCGGTTCATTGACAAATACTATTTTTGTTTTAGGAGGGATTTTCCTACTATTCTCCAAAGTATATAACGGGAACATTCAACTACTGCTTGCTTCTGTCATTTCAACCAATTCCATTGCTGAAATGATTATTTCTGCGGTTCTGACGGTTACCATTATTCCAGCCCTTGAAAAAGTTAGAAAATAATCACGTGAAATCGTGATTTTTTTATGAAAAAATGCTATAATGAAAACGGTTAAACAATGCAGAAAGCTGAAAAATTGAGAAAACTGGATGTGCTCGCTCCTTTATTAAATAGGTAATGATATTTCCTGTTTTCACTGATTTTTCATAAGCTTCCCTATTTTAAAAAGGAGATTTCGTAATGACTTACCAAGAAAATTTCAAAAAATGGCTTGATTTTGCAGAACTTCCAGACTACCTTCGTAAAGAATTGGATTCGATGGACGAAAAGACAAAAGAAGATGCTTTTTATACCAATCTTGAATTTGGTACTGCTGGTATGCGTGGCTTGATTGGTGCAGGTACGAATCGTATCAATATTTATGTCGTTCGTCAGGCAACTGAAGGTTTAGCACGTTTGATTGATGAAAAAGGTGAAGATTTCAAAAAACGCGGTGTCGCTATCGCTTATGACTCTCGTCACTTCTCTCCAGAATTCGCCTTTGAATCTGCTGCTGTTTTAGCAAAACATGGCATTAAATCTTATGTATTTGAAAGTCTCCGTCCAACACCAGAACTGTCATTTGCGGTTCGCCATTTAGGAACTTTTGCTGGAATTATGATTACTGCCAGCCACAACCCTGCTCCATTTAATGGCTATAAAGTTTATGGCGAAGATGGTGGTCAAATGCCGCCTCATGATGCTGATGCTCTAACAGCTTATATTCGTGCCATTGAAAATCCATTTACTATTGAAGTAGCTGATGTTGAAGCCGAAAAAGCTTCTGGTTTGATTGAAGTTATTGGTGAAACTATTGATGCCGAATATCTCAAGGAAGTTAAAGACGTCAACATCAACCAACAATTGATTGATGAATATGGAAAAGACATGAAAATCGTCTACACTCCGCTTCACGGTACAGGTGAAATGTTAGCACGTCGAGCATTTGCCCAAGCTGGTTTTGATTCTGTTCAGGTTGTTGAAGCTCAATGCGTGCCAGATCCAGACTTCTCCACTGTCAAATCACCAAATCCAGAAAACCAAGCTGCTTTCGCTCTTGCTGAAGAATTGGGACGTAAAGTTGGTGCGGATGTTCTTGTCGCAACGGACCCAGATGCTGACCGTGTGGGTGTTGAAGTTCTCCAAAAAGACGGTAGCTACCGCAATCTTTCAGGAAATCAAATCGGTGCGATTATGGCTAAGTATATCCTTGAAGCGCACAAGACTGCTGGAACACTTCCTGCCAATGCAGCACTTTGCAAATCCATTGTGTCTACCGATCTTGTGACCAAGATTGCTGAAAGCTACGGCGCTACCATGTTTAACGTCTTAACTGGTTTCAAATTTATCGCTGAAAAGATTCAAGAATTTGAAGAAAAACACAATCACACTTACATGATGGGCTTTGAAGAAAGCTTTGGCTACTTGATTAAACCATTTGTGCGTGACAAAGATGCTATCCAAGCTGTATTGGTTGTTGCAGAATTAGCTGCCTACTACCGTTCTCGCGGCTTAACTCTTGCAGACGGAATTGAAGAAATCTACAAAGAATATGGTTATTATGCTGAAAAGACGATTTCAGTTACTTTGTCTGGTGTTGATGGCGCTGAACAAATCAAAGCTATTATGAGCAAGTTCCGTGACAATGCACCGAAAGAATTCAACGCTACTGCTATTACAGTCACAGAAGATTTCAAAGCACAAACCGCTACCGATTCTGACGGCAATGTAACGAAATTAACAACTCCACCAAGCGATGTATTAAAATACACACTTACTGATGGTTCATGGATTGCTGTACGTCCTTCAGGAACTGAACCAAAAATCAAATTCTACATTGCTGTTGTCGGAGATTCCAGCCAAGACGCTCAAGCAAAACTTGCTAAAATTGAAGCAGAAATCAATGATTTTGTAAAATAAGCAAAAAGTAAAAAGGTTTTGATTTCTCAGTCTAACTTCTACAATATTCAAACTTCGAGTCTGGGACAATAATATCTCAGGCTCGAACTGCTTTTATAATAGAAAATAATATTTTCTCTGTTTACAACTTCAAACAGTCTAGCAGACTGTTGTCCTGTTTCACTTCTCTTTCAATATTTTACATTTCATTTCAAATCTCTGCATTATTTTCCTATTTGTGGCATACTAGAATGAACAAAAGAAATGAGGTTATTTTATGGATAAATTTACACAAGATATCAAAGATTTAGAAGTCACGACTGTTGAACGTGCCCGACAAGCCATTGCAAATAAAGAAAACGCAACTTTTTTCATTGGGCGTAAAACGTGCCCTTACTGTCGTAAATTCGCCATTACGCTAGCTAGTGTTGTCGCTGAAACCCAAGCACATATTTTCTTTATCAATAGTGAGGAACCTAGTGAACTGGAAGAGCTCCAAGCTTTCCGTTCCGAATACGGAATCCCAACTGTACCAGGTTTCCTACACATAGAGAATGGCCAAGTAGCTGTCCGTTGTGACTCTTCTATGACGGCTGAGGAAATCAAGTCATTCGCTAACTTATAAAAAAATGAAGCTGAGATAAATCACTAACTTCACAGCATATTATAAACCAACTAGACAGTGGCTTTTACAATCACAAAGCGAGGCAGGGAGCATATTATCCCTGCCTCTTAACATTTAATTTCCTTTTAATTTACCTTCCTGAAAGGTTTGCCACATCTTCTGCTGAGGTTTCGCAAACGGATAGTCGGTAAAGTCATCAGGATGCAGCCACAGAACTTGTTCCTCTTTTTGATATTTTGTAACATTTGCTACTCGACCGTAAAGCAAACGAATCTGCCACTTGCGATGACTGAACACATGTTGAATTGTCGGAAAAGCTTGCTCCTGCCAATTCACTACCACATCATAATCCTGCTCAAAGCTTTCTTGCGGAGATAATTCAAATGCAACTTGATTTTCTGCCACTTCAAAAAAGGATAACTGTTCACCGTCCGGAAATTCTTCCACTTCAATCAAAGGAAAGTGCCAAAATCCTGATAAAAGACTGCTTGTTTCATTTTTCTCTAAAAGAAATTCTCCTTGATTATTCTGGATAATCAAACCATACAAATAAACTGGAACTGGTTTTTTCTTAGGAGCTTTGATAGGGTATCTATCCATTGTTCCATGTAAGTAAGCAGCGCTAAATTCCCTTACTGGACTGTCATCAGGTCTAGGGTTGATAGGTGCTTCAATATCTGAGCCTAAATCCATCAAAGCTTGGTTAAAATCTCCCGGTCTTTGGGGGTCAATCAGAATTTCCATCATCGCTTGAAAAACCTTTCGGTTAGCAGGGACACCAATATCCAAATTCACCTCAAATAAACGGCTCAGGACCCGCATAACATTCCCATCAACCGCTGGCTCAGGCAAGCCAAAAGCAATACTTGCAATAGCTCCTGCTGTATAAGGACCAATTCCTTTCAGACTAGAAATCTCCTCGTAAGTGTGAGGAAACTCGCCACTAAAATCTGTCATAATCTGCTGAGCAGCCTGTTGCATATTGCGTACTCGCGAGTAGTAACCTAGCCCCTCCCAAGCTTTAAGCAAACGTTCTTCTGAAGCCATTGCTAAATCTTTGATTGTCGGAAACCAAGCTAAAAAGCGCTCATAGTAAGGAATAACCGTATCTACCCGTGTTTGCTGAAGCATAATTTCTGAAATCCAGATATGATAAGGATTACTGCTTCTCCGCCAAGGCAAATCACGTTTATTCTCATCATACCAAGCTAATAATTTTTGGCGAAAGGAGACAATTTTTTCATCCTCCCACATCTCAATTCCATATTTTTTCAAATCTAACATAACTTTAGTATAACACAAAATAAAAAGAGAACCCAGAACTTGAATTCTGGATTCTGTCTTGGCTTTCTAATAATGACCAACTGCTTGACTGGCAGTAATCAATGTTAATTTATAAACATCATCAGCGTTGCATCCACGTGAAAGGTCGTTTACTGGATGATTCAATCCTTGCAAAATAGGACCGACTGCTGAAAAGCCACCGAGGCGCTCTGCCATTTTATAGCTAATATTTCCAGCTTCGATACCAGGAAATACAAAGACAGTCGCTTGACCAGCTACATTGCTGCCAGGAGCTTTTAACTCTGCTGTTTTAGGTACAAATGCCGCATCAAACTGTAATTCTCCATCAATAGCAAGATCTGGTCGCATTTCTTGCGCAAGTTTCGTTGCTTCGACGACTTTATCAACCTTTTCACCAAATCCAGAACCTTTAGTTGAATAACTCAGCATCGCCACTTTAGGGTCAATATCAAAGATTTGCGCGGTCAAGGCAGAGTTAATAGCAATTTCTGCTAATGTTTTAGCATCTGGATCAATATTGATTGCACAATCACTGAAAACATAGCGTTCATCACCGCGAACCATGAGAAAGGCACCAGATGTGCGAGAAACCCAAGGAAGTGTTTTGATAATTTGAAGAGCTGGGCGAACCGTGCTTGCTGTAGAATGAATCGCACCAGAAACCATACCTTGTACTTTACCAAGATAAACAAGCATGACACCAAAATAATTGACGTCCTCTTTCAATAATTTACGCGCTTCGTCTTCTGTGATTTTTCCTTTACGGCGTTCTACAAAAGCTGCAACCATTTCTTCAAAGCATGAACAATTTTGAGGGTCAATGACTTCATAACCTTCTGTCACACCTTCAATTTCAAGGTAAATACGAATTTTTTCAGGATTTCCCAATAAAACAGGTGTGATACTTGTTTCCTTTACCAAACGTTTAGTAGCTTGAAGAATACGTGGTTCTTCACCTTCTGGTAAGACAATCTTCACTTCTTTGTCTTGCAATGTTTCACGAATTGTTTCAAAAATTTTCATGTTTTACTCCTTAATTATTGCTTAATTTTTGAATGACTGTTTGAAAGTCTTCCGGAAAAGGACTTGATTTATTCACAACTTCCTCATGGAATGGATTGTAAAAACGCAATGAATGACAATGAAGCGCTTGTCGCGTTATTCCGTCAGTCATGCTTCCACCATATAAGTCATCTCCCAAGAGCGGAAAACCAATATAAGAAAAATGAACCCTAATCTGGTGTGTTCGTCCTGTATGAAGATGAATATCCACGAGATAAATATCATCATACTGCGCTAAAACTTTATAACTCGTATGAGCATATTTTCCATTTTTTGCCACACAGCGAGTAATGATACTACTATCTTCACGCGCTATGGGAGCAATAATATCTCCTTCTGGCTTTAACGGTGCCGAACCCTTGACCAAAGCATAATAATGCTTCTCAATGACTTTCTTTTGCAATTGTTTATCTAATCTTGCATGAGCATAACCGTGCTTTGCAAACAACATCAGACCACTCGTATCACGGTCTAAACGAGTCACAATATGAATCTGCTGATTTTCATAATGATTTGCAATATAATAAGCCTTCACAAAATTGGCCATTGTATTGGAATGATTCACACTAGGAATGCTGGCCACGCCTGCTGGCTTGTTCAAAATCAAAAAATGTGCATCTTCGTAGACAATTTCTAAATCTTTCTCTACCGCTTGCAAACTGCCAAAACCTTCTTCTGCAGGAATATCGACGGCAACTTTGTCGCCAATATCTAACAAATAAATGGCATTTTGCTTTTTGCCATTTACCTGAATATCCCCACCAGAAAACTTAATTTTTGCAAGTAAACTTTTGGAAATTTCCTGTTTTTTTAGAAAGGTTTTGACTTTCACATGCTCATCTGCGATAAATTCAAACCTCATTCCTCCACCTCGCCGATAAAGGCATCTTTGACACGATTCCAAAAACTAGTATGACTCGGTGTAGCAAGAAAGTTAATCTTATGTTGATCAATTTGAAATTCAATTTTAGAAATATTGTTAATCATAAAATTTTGATTGTCAATCGAAATTGCATGTCGATCATTCCAAGTCGGCACAATTTCAATTTTATCTTTCTTAGGAACGATAATTGAGGAGCCCAAAGTCCGAAACACACGATTGTTCAAGCTTGCAACTTCTGCAATCTGAAGAGCTTCGATGGTTGGGTGGAGAACAGCTCCGCCCAACGATTTATTGTAAGCTGTGCTTCCTGTCGGCGTTGATACTGAAATGCCATCACCACGAAAGCGCTCAAAATGCACTTGATTGATAATGATATCAGCGACCATTGTTCGTCCAGAACGCTTGACTGTCGCTTCGTTTAATGCACGCTTTATACAAATTTCATTATTTCCATGGAAAATTTTAACATTTAAAATCGGATAGGACACCTTTGCGCCCGTATCTAATTTTAAATTATCAATTAGTTTGTCCAACTCAAAATCTCGATAATCTGTATAAAAGCCCAAATGTCCTGTGTGAACACCAACAAAGCGAACTTTGTCTAGCTGATCTTCATATTTGTGAAAGGCTGACAAAAGCATCCCGTCGCCACCGATTGAAATGACAATATCAGGATTATTATCATTCAAAATAAAATGATTTTGCTTTAATTTTTGTTTTAATTGGCGACAAAGTTCTTGACTTTGCCGTCTGCGATTACTGATAATCCCTATTCTTTTACCTGTATTCTTCATCTGTATCGTCACTATTTCCTACGCCATCATTTAATTTACGACTAATTGGGTCAAATAAAGCTTGTGCCTCTTGAATATCATCGCGAATTTTTCCCATTTCTTCGTCTAATTGATAGGCGATTTTTGCTGTAATTTCCAAACGTTTCTTAATCTCATCTGGAAATTCTCCTTTATACTTATAATTCAGAGAATGTTCAATCGTTGCCCAAAAATTCATGGACAGAGTACGAATTTGAATTTCTGCTAAAATGATTTTATTGCCATTAATTGTATCAACAGGATATTCAATAATGACATGGTAGCTTCGATAACCACTAGCCTTACGGTTTTTAATATAGTCTCGCTCCTGGATAATCCGCATGTCGTGGCGCTTTCGCAAAACATCCAAAACTTCTTCTACGTCATCCACAAATTGAACCATTACACGCAAACCAGCTATATCTTGCATATCTTGCGCTAGATTTTCCTCTTTAATCCCACGCAAAGCCATTTTTTCTTTGATACTTTCTATCGGTTTTACACGACCTGTTACAAATTCAATCGGAGAATGTTTTTTTTGTTTTCGATACTGTTTACGAATCCCACGCAGTTTGATCTTTAATTCACCAACCGCTTGAATATAAGGATCCAGAAACTCTTCCCACTCTAATTGCATACACTCACCTTGTCATTTTACTTAATTTTTTATAAAATAAACACAATACTTATTATAACATAAATCGCTTTCAAACAAAAGAAAAGGATTGGAAAATGGATCATTTGGAAATTGAATACAAAACGCTTCTGACAAAAAATGAGTACCAACAGCTGTTACCACTGTTTTCAAAGATAAAAGCTACCAAGCAGATAAACTACTATATTGACACAGCCGACTTTTCAATTCGAGATGCAAAAATGGCACTTCGGATTCGTACTTTTGAAACTCGTGCCGAATTAACTTTAAAAATTCCGCAGCAGGTCGGTAATATGGAATACAATCAATTTCTCACTTTAGAAGAGTCTCACACTCTCATCAATACATGTGTGCTACCTGAAGGAGAAATACACACTCTGCTGACTCAGGCTGCTATCAACCTCGAGAAATTAAAGATTCTAGGGAGCTTGACAACTATTCGCTATGAAAAAGAGACTGCTATTGGCTTGATGGCACTTGATGAAAATCATTATTTTGACAAAACAGACTACGAATTAGAGCTAGAAGTAACAGATGCTAAAATTGGAAAAGAACAATTCAATCACTTTTTACAGGCTCATCATATCCATTATAAATATGCAAAACCTAAAGTTGCAAGATTTGCTCAAAACTTATGAATAAAAAGCTGAAATTTTGCTTATTTTTTGATAAAATGGAGTGTAGAAATCAAAAGGAGTCTTAATAAGTTATGATGGATATACTGACGGATAAAGCACAGATGAAGTTGTTTGCACTAAATTCCAATCACGATATTGCCGAAAAAATCGCTAAAGCTGCTGATGTGCCTCTTGGAAAACTTTCATCACGTCAATTTTCAGACGGAGAAATCCAAGTAAACATCGAGGAAAGTGTGCGTGGCTTTGATGTATTTATCATTCAATCAACAAGTTTTCCTGTCAATAATCATTTGATGGAACTTCTCATCATGGTGGATGCTTGCAATCGCGCCAGCGCTAATTCTGTCAATGTTGTGATGCCATATTTTGGCTATGCTCGTCAAGACCGAACGGCCGCTCCTCGCGAACCAATTACAGCCAAGCTCGTAGCGAATATGCTGGTTAAGGCAGGAGTTGATCGTGTTCTAACCCTAGATTTGCATGCTGTCCAAGTCCAAGGCTTCTTTGATATCCCTGTTGATAACCTTTACACCGTTCCTCTTTTTGCCAAACATTACTGCGAAAAAGGCTTGTCTGGCGAGGACGTAGTTGTGGTCAGTCCCAAAAACTCTGGTGTTAAACGTGCTAGAAGCTTAGCAGAACATTTAGATGCTCCAATTGCGATTATTGACTATGCACAAGACGATTCTCATCGTAACGAAG
This sequence comes from Streptococcus sp. HF-2466, assembly GCF_015594645.1. Lineage (NCBI taxonomy): Bacteria > Bacillati > Bacillota > Bacilli > Lactobacillales > Streptococcaceae > Streptococcus > Streptococcus sp. HF-2466. Next base: position 104,998 of record NZ_JADNQU010000003.1, on the reverse strand, counting down.
GATACATTATCGGAGATGTTGCTAGCAAAAAAGCTATTCTCATTGATGATATTTTAAATACCGGACGTACCTTTGCGGAAGCTTCAAAAATCGTTGAACGTGAGGGTGCAACAGAGATTTATGCAGTTTCTAGTCATGGTTTATTTGTTGAGGGAGCTGCTGAAAAGTTAGACAATGCCCCAATCAAAGAAATTCTAGTAACCGACTCAGTTGCAACCAAAGAAAAAACTCCGAAAAATGTTCAATATATTACTGCAAGTGAGCTAATCGGAGATGCAATCGTTCGTATTCATAAAAGAAAGCCAGTTAGTCCTCTCTTTGCTTACAATAAAAAGAAATAAGGAGAAATCTTGATTTATTTCGATAATGCAGCAACAACTCCCATGTCAAAAGCTACTATTACTGCTATGACACAGGTTATGGAAAATACCTTCGGCAATCCATCTAGCATTCATAGCCACGGAAGAGCTGCTAGCAAAATTCTTCGCGAAGTCCGACAAGAGCTTGCTGAACTGCTTCATACTAATAGTCAACATATCATCTTTACATCTGGTGGGACAGAAAGTAACAATACAGCCATAAAAGGATATGCCTTAGCCCATCAGGATCAAGGAAAACACATTATTACTACTGCTATTGAGCATCATTCGGTTCTTGAAACGATTGAATATCTGGTGGATACATTTGGCTTTGAAGCTACTTATATCCAACCTAAAAATGGAGAGATTACGGCTCAACAGATAAAAGAAGCCCTTCGAGAAGATACAATACTTGTCTCAACCATGTACGCCAATAATGAAACAGGCTATATGCTTCCAGTCAAAGAAATTGCTGACATTGTGAAACATCATCCCGCTGCTTATCATGTGGATGCTGTGCAAGTTATAGGCAAATTACCTGTGTATCCTGAAGAACTAGGAATTGACTTCATGAGTGCATCGGCTCATAAATTTCACGGTCCTAAAGGCATTGGTTTCTTGTATGCCAATCAGATGAAATTTGATAAATTTTTACATGGCGGAGATCAAGAAGATAAAAGACGTGCAGGAACTGAGAATTTAGCGGCTATTGCCGGTATGGTTGCGGCTCTAAAAGAGAGCCTCAATTGCCATCAAGAAAACATGGAACATGTTGAAAGTTTGAAACAGCAACTTCTCTCTGAACTTGACGGAATCCATTACTATATAAATAATGATTCACACACACTTCCCTATGTCGTAAATCTTGGCTTTCTAAATCAGGCTAACGATTTATTGCTCATGCGTTTGGACTTGGCTGGAATCTCTATCTCAACTGGCTCTGCTTGTACAGCAGGAGCTATCGAACCCAGTCATGTGCTTAAAGCTTTTTATGGTAGCGACTCAAAGCGATTAAGAGAATCTATTCGCATTAGTTTCTCGGAGGAAAATACTTCAGAAGAAGTTCGACAATTTACTACAACATTAAAAGAAATTTTAGGAGGATAAATAGATGGCTTTTCAGACCACTATTCACTTAAAAGACTGCTCTTTCAGCTATTCTCTTGGAGAAAATGTAAAAAAATTTACTTTGCGCGATAACACATTTGTCGAAACCAAAGTTGGAAATTACGAATTGACACGCTTATTAGAAAATGTTCCCAATAGTGGAGACGGCTTTTTGTTGAAAATCATTATCAACAAAAACCTTTCAGGTGTAAAAATCAACATCACAGATAAATCTGGCCTTCGGTTAGTGAATATTTTTAAATCAGAAGACAATCACATCATTCAAGAAAAGTTTTATTTCTTAATGGATAGCTTGGTAGAACGTGGTATTTTCACTAAACAAGAACAATAAACAAATAGCTTAAAAACTCATTTTTAAATCATTAGTAAAACAATAAAGAGTAGGAAACAAGCCAAAAATCTTTGATTTTGTCCTACTCCTTTTCTATTTTTATCCAATAAGTTGATTTTTTCACAAACTTTCTATAAAATAGTCTTTGAAAGGATGTGATTTTGTGAAATCTGAAAAAAATACAACCATTCCACGCGCAACTGCTAAAAGGCTCTCTCTGTATTATCGGATTTTCAAACGATTTAACTCCGAAAAAATTGAAAAAGCCAATTCAAAACAAATCGCAGATGCAATCGGGATTGATTCTGCAACTGTCCGTCGAGATTTTTCTTACTTTGGCGAATTAGGTCGTCGTGGATATGGTTATGATGTAAAAAAACTCATGAATTTTTTTGCTGACTTACTTCATGACAATTCCATTACCAATGTGATGTTAGTTGGTATCGGTAACATAGGACATGCTTTGCTCCACTACCGTTTCCACGAACGGAACAAAATGAAGATTGTTATGGCATTTGATACAGATGATCATCCTGAAGTTGGGACTACTACAAATGACGGGATTCCTATTTATGGCATTTCACAAATCAATAACAAATTAAAAGATGTGAATGTCAAAACAGCTATTTTAACAGTTCCTAGCGCAAAAGCGCAAGAGGTTGCAACTGTTCTTGTGGAAGCTGGTGTAAAAGGTATTCTCAGTTTTTCTCCTGTTCACTTAACCGTTCCAAAAGATGTTGTCGTTCAATATGTTGATTTAACAAGTGAGCTACAAACACTCCTTTATTTTATGAAAAAAGAGCATTAAGCAATTAGAAAGAGCAGACATTTATTTATGAAGAAACCTATTATCGGCATTACTGGAAATGAAAGACCAAACCCTGAAAACGAATTTGCCATCATGAGTTATGCTGCTAAAGGATTTGTGGAAGGCGTAAAAGAAGTTGGTGGAACTCCTATCATATTGCCGATTGGAGATGCAGATATGGCACAGCGCTACATCCAGATGATTGATAAACTTATCCTAACGGGTGGGCAAAATGTATCACCACAATTCTATGGCGAAGAAAAAACAATTGACAGTGATGATTACCATTTGGAGCGTGATTTGTTTGAATTAGCCTTAATCCATGAAGCTATCCAGCAACAAAAACCAATTTTTACCGTTTGCCGCGGTACGCAATTGTTTAATGTTGCAATGGGTGGAACTCTTTATCAAGATATTGAGCACCATTGGCAAGACAGTTCTGCTGAATATACTACTCAAAAACTAGTCACTAAATCCGGCTCTGTTTTGGAAAAGATTTACGGCGAAGTATCTCATATCAACTCTTTCCATCATCAGAGTATCAAAGATTTAGCAGAAAATGTCGAAGTCATTGCCCGTGATCCGAAAGACAACACCATTGAAGCGATTACAACAACTGATGAAATCGCTTATCTAGGAGTCCAGTGGCATCCAGAATTCTTATTTGAAACACGTCCTAAAGATCGAATGCTGTTTGACTATGTTGTCAATAGACTTTAAATCAAGTCTGTTTCTTCGCGATAACTATAATAATCTTTCTCTGCGACGATGAGATGATCCAGTAAGATGAATCCCATTAGCTCACACGCTTCTTTTACATGTTTGGTCACTTCATCGTCATTTTTGCTTGGCAGTACAGCTCCTGACGGATGATTGTGCACCAAAATAATGGATGTCGCCATGTGCTTCACAGCATAATGCAGAATTTCTCGTGGCTCTGCAATACTGCGTGACACACTACCGATAAAAATCGTCTGCTGATGAATGATTTTGTTTTGAGTATTCAGATATAAAGCTACAAGGTGTTCCTGCTTCTTATGCCCCAATTCTTGTTGCATTTTTTTCGCCAGCTTTTGACTACCTAAAATTTGCTCTTGCGTAATCAATTCTGCCTTACTGACTCGCTGGCCTAATTCAATCATAGCTTGCAATTCAATAGCCTTGATACGACCAATTCCAGAGATTGATTGCAGTTCTTGTAGCGTCATATTACGCAAATCATTCAAACTAGAAATAGTTGATAAAATTCGTTGAGAAACTTGAAAAACAGTTTCTTTTTTATTGCCCGTGCGGATAAGAATGGATAACAATTCTTGATTGCTCAATTGTTCTGCACCTTCTGCGACTAAACGTTCCCTTGGCAACAAAGAATCTTCTTGAAATGAAATACTATACATAAAAAACCTCCTCATATCCTTATTCGGAAAAAGAAGAGGAAAATAAAAAATCTGAGAAATGATTCTCAAATTTTTTAAGTTAGTATCTACATTTCAACAATTTTACCTGTTTCAAAGTAAACAACCCATTCACAGATATTTTTGGCGTAATCACCAATACGTTCTAAGTACGAAATAACTTGGAAGTAATCACGACCTGTAACAATCAAATCTGGATTTGCCTTAATTTCTTGTGTAGCTAAATCGCGAATATCATCAAAATACTGATTGATTTTCTCATCCATAGTTGCTATTTCGTAAGCCTTGTCCACATCGCCATTGAGGTAAAGATCAAGTGCTGCTTCCACAAAATTTTTGACGTCACGCCCCATCTTGCTGATTTCTTCCTCAACAGACTGGATGCGAACTTCTCCTTTCATGCGGATCGTCGCTTGTGCAATGGAAACGGCATGATCCCCCATCCTTTCCACATCACTACTTGCCTTCAAAACTGTAATAACGGTTCGTAAGTCTTGTGAAACTGGCTGCTGCAAAGCAATGATTTCTAAAGATTTTTTCTCCAACTTTACTTCATATTCATTTACTTCTGCGTCTTCTTCGATAACCTCTTTTGCTAATTCACGATCGTGGGTCACAAATGCACGAACTGTGCGATTAATCTGTGACAAAACTTCATTTCCCATTGCATAAAATTGGTTATGAAGTTTTGCTAAGTCTTCTTCAAATTGTACTCTAAGCATAAATTTTCCTTTCCTAAGATTTAAAGAATTTTATACGAAAATCCATCTTTTTACATAATTCTTGTCTATAAGCATATGTGCATTTATATATAGAGAGAATCAGCAATCTCCAAAACATTAAAAATAACCACAATATTGTAGTGAACAATTACAATCTCTATCCAAACTTGCCTGTGATATAATCTTCCGTTTCCTTATGAATCGGACTGAGGAACATCTCTTTCGTGGCATTAAACTCAATCAAATCGCCATTTAGGAAGAAAGCTGTCTTGTCCGAAATACGACTAGCCTGTTGCATTGAGCGGGTCACGAGTAACATTGTATATTGATCTTTCAGCCCATGAAGTGTTTCTTCAATTTTTCCGGCAGAAACGGGATCAAGTGCTGATGTCGGCTCATCTAAAAGGATGATTTTCGGACTTGTCGCCAAAACACGAGCCACACAGACACGTTGCTGCTGACCACCGGACAAGCCAATCGCTGAATCATTCAAACGATCTTTTACTTCATCCCAAATAGATGCTCCTTTTAATGATGTTTCAACTACTTCATCTAGTATCTCTTTGTCTTTAACGCCATTGATTCGCAAACCGTAAATAACATTTTCATAAATCGTCATTGGAAATGGATTGGGCTGTTGAAAGACCATTCCAATTTCTTTGCGAAGCTCTACCGTATCTGTCCGTGGACTGTAGATATTGTGCCCATTATAAATCACAGTACCTGTCGTTGTCACCTCGGGATTTAAATCACCCATGCGATTAATCGCTTTTAAGAGGGTTGATTTTCCCGACCCAGAAGGACCAATCAAAGCTGTAATCTCATGAGGCAATACATCCAACGATACACTATTAAGAGCTTTCTTTTTGTTATAATAAACCGACAAGTCCTTGATTTGTAAAATAGGTTCTGTCATTCTGATAATCCTTTAATAAATTCTAATTAAGCAGCAATTTTCTTAGCCAAAATGACCAGAAACATAGTCATTTGTAGACTGTAACTTAGCATTTTGGAAAATATTGGCTGTTTCATCATATTCGATTAAATCACCAAGATAGAAGAAACCAGTATAATCGCTCGCACGCGCCGCTTGCTGCATGCTGTGGGTCACGATGATAATCGTATAGTTCTTCTTCAATTCTAACATCGTTTCTTCTAACTGCGCTGTTGCGATTGGATCGAGTGCAGAAGCAGGTTCATCCATTAGAAGTATTTCTGGCTTCACGGAAATGGCTCTGGCAATGCAGAGACGTTGCTGCTGACCGCCTGATAACATCAAAGCAGATTTATGAAGGTCATCCTTTACTTGTTCCCACAGAGCTGCTTGTTTTAGAGATGTTTCTACAATTTCATCTAAGATTTTCTTATCCTTAACACCGGCACGTTCATGAGCAAAGGTGATGTTGCGGTAAACAGATTTGGCAAAAGGATTTGGTCTTTGAAAGACCATTCCGATATGCTTCCGCATTTCATAGACATTGATATCTGGGCGATTAATGTCAATACCTTCATACCAAATCTCACCAGTGACCTTAGCAATGTCAATCGTATCATTCATCCGATTCAAGCTGCGAAGATAGGTTGACTTACCAGAACCTGAAGGCCCGATAAGAGCTGTAATCTTATTTTTCTTAAACTGCATATCAACCCCTTTAATGGATTCGTTTTTACCATAGTAAACATGCAAATTCTTCGTTGATAAAACAAACTCTTTCTCAGGAAAAGTAACGATATGTTTTTCATTCCAGTTATATTCTGTCATTTCTTCTCCTTTTAAGCAGATGTTAATTTCTTATGCAGGTAACTTCCGAGCTTACGAGCTCCAAGGTTAAAGATTAAAATAAAGATAAGAAGTACTGCTGCTGATCCAGCTGACACTTCTACTGCATCAGGAATCGTTCCTTCACTATTGACTTTCCAAATGTGAACAGCCAAAGTTTCAGCCTGACGGAAAACAGAAATTGGGCTAGTTACACTGAAAATATTCCAATTTGACCAGTCAAGTGCTGGGGCAGACTGACCTGCTGTATAGATAAGCGCAGCAGCTTCCCCAAAAATACGCCCAGAAGCTAATACAATCCCCGTCACAATACTTGGTAACGCTTCTGGAACGACGACATGGACGATCGTTTCCCAGCGAGAGATGCCAAGTGCAAGCCCAGCCTCACGCTGTGTATGATGTACATGCTGTAAGCTGTCCTCCACACTACGTGTCATCTGTGGCAGATTAAATACAGTCAAAGCCAAAGCACCAGAAATGATTGAGAAACCATATTGGAATTGAATAACAAAAATCAAATATCCAAAGAGACCCACAACAACAGAGGGCAAGGAGGATAAAATTTCAATACAGGTTCTGACAAAATCTGTTACCGGACCTTTTTTTGCATACTCAGATAAGTAAATCCCTGCTCCCATTGATAGAGGAATGGAAATAATCAAGGTGATAACTAACAGAAACAATGAATTATAGAGCTGAATTCCAATTCCGCCGCCCGCTTGGTAGGAAGACGATTGTCCCGTCAAGAATTTCCACGAAACATGAGGTAAGCCCCTTACTAAAATGTACAAAATCAAGGAAGCAAGAATAGCAACAATGATTCCTGCAATGGTATAGAGGACGCCTGTTGCTAATTTATCCATCTTTTTAGCGTGCATAGTTCTTCTTACCTCTTTCCTTTGTAATCAATTTAATCACAGTATTGAAGGCTAAACTCATCAAAAGCAGAACCAGAGCAAGCGACCACAAGACATTGTTATTAACGGTTCCCATAACGGTATTTCCAATTCCCATTGTTAAAATAGAGGTCAAGGTTGCAGCAGGTGTTGTCAGAGAAGTTGGGATAACCGCTGAATTTCCGACAACCATTTGAATCGCCAAAGCTTCACCAAAGGCACGAGCCATTCCAAAGACAATAGCCGTAAAAATACCTGAGCGAGCTGCTTTTAGCGTCACACGCCAAATCGTTTGCCAACGAGTCGCTCCCATTGCCATACTAGCTTCTCGATAATGCCGCGGTACAGCACGCAGGCTATCTGTTGTCATAAAGGTCACCGTTGGTAAAATCATAACAAAAAGAACAAAAATTCCTGATAAGATTCCAAAACCTGTTCCACCAAAGATACTGCGAACAAAGGGAACAACTACCTGTAATCCAATAAATCCATACACAACCGATGGAATTCCGACTAGAAGTTCAATAGCTGGTTGCAGAATTTTTGAGCCTTTAGGGGAAACCTCCGTCATAAAAACAGCTGCTCCAATTGCAAATGGTGTTGCCAATAAAGCTGATAGGAGAGTTATGAGGAAAGAGCCCAGAATCATTGGTAAAGCACCGAATTCCTTACCGGATGGATTCCACCTTGTTCCAAAAAGAAAACTGAAGATGTTTACTTTATTAACAAAGAAAGTCGAAAGTCCTTTCTCCGCTACAAATAATAAAATCATTGCAACGACAAAAACAATTAAACTCATGCAAAGAAAAGTAATGGTTTTTCCAAATGTTTCTAAACGAGAGTTTTTTGACTTTGTCAGCATTTTTTTTGCTACTTCGTTCATGTTATTCCTAAATTCTTTCTTTTACTTTGAGCTGATAGTTCCGTCAAGACTACGAGTCACTTTCATGTCGTTGATAGGAATGTAACCCATTTTACCAACAATATTATTTTGGACTTCTGCTGTCATCATATACTCTAGAAATTTTTTAGCTAATTTGTTAGGTTCTCCCTTAGTATACATGTGCTCATAAGACCAAATAGGCCAGTTGTTCGTTGTCACATTCTTCTTCGTTGGCTTGTAGCCATTCAAGTTTAAACTTTTCACACTCGTGTCCACATAAGAAAAAGCTAAGTAAGAAATGGCACCTGGAGTCTGTGAAACAATTGTTTTGACCATTCCGTTAGAATCCTGCTCCTGCGCCTGCTTGGCTTCTTTGCCATTCATAATAACACTATCAAAAACTGCTCGACTACCAGAACCGACCGCACGATTGATAATTGTAATTTCTAAATCCTGCCCACCAACTTGCTTCCAATTGGTGTATTCTCCGGTAAAAATTTTACGTAGCTGCTCTGTGGTTAAGTTGTTTATCTTAATGCCTTTATTTGCTATGATAGCAGTACCTGCAACAGCGACCTGATGATCAACTAAAGCCTTAGCATTGATACCACTTTTTTCTTCTGCAAATAAATCGCTATTTCCAATATCTACTGCACCTGATTGGACTTGTGATAATCCAGTTCCCGATCCTCCACCTTGCACATTTACAATTTTTTTCGGATTTTCCTCGGTGTATTTATCCACAACTGCTTCAACCAACGGTTGTAGAGCTGTTGAGCCAACTGCTGTTATCGCCTCACCGCGGTTAATCCAGGAAGAACAGGCTGAAAGACCAATGCTGCAAATCACGAGAGTGACTGCCCAAAGTATTTTTTTGTGTTTAATCACATGAAACTCCTTTTCAAATGTGAAAGTGTTTTTATTCTAAGATTTCCCTAATCTTTTCACATCTAATCTCACTATAGCATATCTTTAGACATTTGGAAAGATTTTTTATTGAAATCTCAGGCCTTTTGGAAAATAATTTTTCAGAATATTTCCAGTCACTTTTGCAAACCCTAAACCATTACCTTGGACAATAACTTGATACCAACCATTTGCAGTGTTCTGATGGAGATTGACTGTCTCCCCGGCGACGTACTTTTTAAACTGCTCTTCATCAATTTCAATTATGTGCTTTACTTCACTTGGTTTTAAAGTCAGTCCCAAAGCAAAACTCGGTTCAAATCGTTTTTTCTTAAAAACACCTAGGTGCAAGCCATTTCTGGCAATTTTGAGTTTCGATAGATCTGGAAAACCTAGTGGCAATAGATATAAATGCTCTCCAAAAGTCTGTAAATCTCCATTTAACTCTAGAGCCAGATGTTGTTTTTGAAATTCCTGCCACAACGTCTTCTGCTCCGATGTCAGATTGCTCTTTTTGGCTTTTATTTTTTTAGCTGACTGCTCACCATAAAAACGAAATTTTGCAACAAATTGTCCTTCACCCTTAAAATGATGAGGATACATGCGTGCAGTTTCCGAAAAGTGAATACCCACCACCATACCATTGATTTTTGGAACTTCAACTAATTCAAGGGGATAGTTTTCTAACAACCAGTCAACGATTTCCTCGTTTTCCTCTGGTGCCCAAGTGCAAGTGGAGTAAATCAACTCACCATTTGTCGCCAACATTTTTATCGTATCTTCCAATATCTCACGTTGAAGCTGTGCACATTGAGCAGGATAAGATTCACTCCAATACTCCATTGCTTCTGGCTGCTTTCTAAACATTCCTTCACCAGAACATGGTGCATCTAAGACAATCAAGTCAAAATAACCTTGAAAGACTTGACTTAATCTGCCAGCTGATTCATTTGTCACCACAACATTTCTCGCTCCAAATCGCTCAATATTTTCTACTAACACTTTAGAGCGTTTTGGATTGATTTCATTGGAAACAAGAATACCTGTATTATTCAAGTATGATAATAAATGAGTGGTTTTCCCACCCGGCGCTGCTGCCAAATCAAGTACTTTCATATTCTGTTGTGGCGCTGCAGCTTGGGCAACCATTTGTGCAGCAGGTTCTTGTGAATAGACTAATCCTGTGACATGCTCTATTGATTTTCCAGAAATTTTTCCATAATAACCCCAGTTCGTATTTGGAATAGGATTTGGAAAAGTTTTTTGCTGCTCTTTTAATGGATTGACCCGAAAAGCGGAAACTGGCTCCTCATCGAAAGTTAGAAAAAAAGAGGGAGCCTCCTCTCCCAAAAGATTGTTGTACTTTTCTTCAAATCCTTTTGGAAAATTCATCTAATCCTCTCGCTTTCGATATATGTATTTTTTAATTTCGTTCAATTTCATAGTTGGAATCATCATAATACCTTGATGGCTTTCATAATCAGGCTCCTCACCCTCAAATGTCAATGTCGTATAGCCCAGCTTATCTCCCATAATGGAAGCTGCAGCATAATCCCAAGGCCAAATATAGGAAATATAGGTCAACAGTTGTCCTGATAAAACCTTGCTAAAACTAATCGCAGCACTTCCGTACACTCTAACGCCCAAGGTTTCTTTTGCCAAATCCGCAATTCCCCAATCATTGCGCTCAAAAATACCAGCATTTGATGCCATTAAAAACTGGTTTAAAGGGCGATCTTGGTAGGGAAGCAATTTCTGCTCATTGCAATAGACATCAAATTGACCACCGCCGTGATACAATTTATCTCCTATCACATCATAAATGACACCAAATTGACCAATGCCATTTTCAAAATAAGCCAGAACAACAGCAAAATCTGCTTTTTGTGCTACAAAGTTATTCGTGCCGTCAATAGGATCAATGACCCAAACATTGCCATCTGAAATAGAATGTCGTAAGCCATTTTCCTCAGCTAAAATGTGATCCGCAGGATAGGTTTCTAAAATCCAGGTTACTAAATTATCCTGAACTTCTTTGTCCATCTGAGTTACCAAATCAGTCGGACTGGACTTGGTTTCGATTTCTAATTGATCATCCAAATGCTCTTTGATATAAGAAGCCGCATTCAGTACAATTTGCTTAGCAAAATTAAATTTCTTTTCCAAGAGAAAACATTCCTTTCTCCTTTTGTTTTGCAGCTTGAACGGCTCGATAGAGAGAATAGCCACTCGCTGTTTCAAATTCACGTCCGATACGCTTTTCTTCAGCTTTGCTTGGAACAATTTTTTTGAATTGTTGATAAGATGCTAATATCTTTTCTGCTGCTATTTTCGCTTCATAAGCCTGCTCAACATCATTCAAAAAAGAAAGCACTGAAGCAAGCTCTTCAGTGCTCCACGACATGTCTAGTGGGTAACGATAATTTTTATTCATATTATTCAATCTCAGCTCTCAAAGTTGCATCGCGCAATTCTTGTTTACGATAACCACGAGGCAAAAACGCACGGATTTCGTCTTCGTTAAATCCAATTTGCATTCGCTTGTCTTCCAGAATAATCGGGCGACGTAAAAGACTTGGATTTTCCTCAATTAGACGAAGCAATTCGGAAATTGATAAACTTTCAATATCTAAATTTAATTTTTGAAAAATTTTTGAACGAGTTGAAATAATGTCATCTGTCCCATTCTCCGTCAGAGAAAGGATATGTTGCAATTCTGGTGCAGACAGTGGACTAGTCATAATATTGTGCTCCTCAAAAGGAACTTCATGATTGGATAGCCATGCACGCGCCTTGCGACAACTTGTACAACTCGGTGATAAAAATAGTGTAACCATGCATTTCTCTTCTTATTATTTGTAACTGTTATCATTATACTAAATTTTATGTAAGATTACTAGGTATTTTTACAAATTTTCTCCTATTTTTTTAGGAAAAATAAGAAGCTTAATACATGATTTAGTGGTTATCATTTTCAGGAATCCAATATCTTGCGATTTCCTCATCTGCTTGCAATTGTTTGACTAGTTCGTCCACATTGTCGAATTTTACCATATCTCGGATTTTATCCAACCAAAAAATACGAATAGTATCACCGTAAATATCTTGTGAAAACTCAAAAATATTGGCTTCAAAACGAAGTTCATCTCCTTCAAAAGTGACATTTTTGCCGACGCTAGCCATCCCGCGATACATCTTTCCATCGTGTTCTACATCAACCACATAGACCCCATCTGCTGGTAAAATAACCCGATCTAGCGGAGCAAGATTTGCTGTTGGATAGCCAATCGTTCGCCCTCTTGCATTGCCATGAACGACAATTCCTCTAGTGGATAACGAATAGCCTAACAATTGATTGCTTTCGGCAACATTTCCTGCTAGTACCGTTTCACGAATGCGAGTTGAACTAATTTTTGCTCCATTAAAATTTACAGAAGGAACTACGATAACTTGTCCGTCAAATAGTTTCTCCAAATCTTCTGCATTGCCTCGATCTGAACCAAAATGGTAATCAAATCCCGCAATGACAACTTTTGCTTTCAAACGCGAGATGTATTTTGTAAAAAATTGTTCAGCCGTATTACGAGCAAACTGGCTGGTGAAATCAATCAAATAAAGGTAGTCTACACCAAGATTTTCCATTTGCTGCAAGCGATCTTCTGGACTAGTCAAATGAAGCATTAAAGAAGGCTGGTAGCGTACAAAGGCCAATTTGGGAGATTCTGGAAATGTCAGCACTGCAATCTTCAAATGCTTTTCTGCTGCCATTTTTCTCGCTTCAGCAAACAAAGCTTGATGTCCTTTATGTAACCCGTCAAAATACCCTAGCACTAATACTGTGTGTTCAATTTGCTGAATGTCTTTTTCATTTTTTATTCTAATCGTTTTCATCACTTAACTATTTTATCACAAAATTTTAAAGAAATACTTTTCTAGGTTTATATTCTTTGTCGCGCTTTTCTAAAATGGCTTGTAATTTCCCTTGATAAAAGCCAGCCACCTGTTCTGCCTTGGTATCTACATGAATAAAGCGTCCAAATCGCACTTCTTCAACCTGCTCTTCCGTAAGGTTTACCTTAGGTAAATCTCCTATGCCAAATTCAATGGGCTGCAAAAATGAAAAGTCTCCTTTATTCACCTTCTCATCAATTTCTGCTAAAGTCAAAGCTTCTTCCAAAGCCATGCCAGCCGCAGCAGTTCGAGTCAGTTGAGACATGTGGGAAGCATATCCTAATTTCGCTCCTAAATCAACTGCCAACGTTCGCACATAAGTCCCCTTGCTGCATTTAACTCGAAAAGGAAAACGTGCCAAGTCGCCTTCATAGACAATAGCCCCTGTCCGCTCAAAGTTATAAATTGTCACCTGACGCTTCGGTCGCTCTACTGTCTCTCCAGATCGAGCATACTCATAGAGTTTTCGCCCATTGACCTTGACAGCCGAGTACATAGGCGGCACTTGAGTCTGCTCTCCAACCATACTAGCAATGACTTGATCCACTAAGTTTTCATCCAATATTTCCGTCACAGGGCTGAAAGCAATCTGCTCCCCACTAGCATCCTCTGTCGTTGTTGAGCAGCCCAGGGTAATCTCCCCCTCGTAGACCTTGCCTTCCTCCTGCATAAACTCAACCAAGCGCGTCGCCTTGCCCACAGCAATCGGAAGCACCCCGACCACATCTGGATCCAAGGTACCCCCATGACCGATTTTCTTAGTTCCTAAAATTTTGCGCAGCTTAAATACCGCATCATGCGAGGTCATCCCCGCTTCCTTTTTTAAATTAATAATTCCGTTCATTGATTCCTTATTCTGCTAAAAATTCTATTAGTAGTTGATTAAATTCTTTATTTCTTTCAGCCCCACAAGAGCCGTAATGAAGCTGTATTCAAATATCTAGTCAGACTAGAAGCAGTCGTCGGATGGGCTAAATCTTCATAGAGGGGTAGCAAGGCTTCTATGTCTTTCAAGATTGCTTGTCGTATCTGCATCGTTTCCTCCTAGTCGTTCTTCAACGCCTCAAACTTAGCTTTCATGGTTGGATTTTTGCGGGTCAGTTTCTTAACGGAGACGTCATCCAGTTTGTTGTTGGCGAGGCGCAGTTGATTGTCTGATGTCTGAAGTGCCTGTTTGACAGCTTCCATTCGCTTGATGGCTTTATCGATTTCTTCAATTGCCTTATTGAAGTTCTTAGAAGCTGAATTGTAATTCTTCGCAAACGCTACCTTAAAGGTTTCTAAATCATCTTCAAAGTGGGTAATATCAATATTCTGCTCTCGAACCAGAGCCAACTCCTGCTTGTATTTAAGAGAATTGAGCGCTGCATTGCGTAAAAGTCCAATCAACTGAATGAAAAATTGAGGACGAACCACATACATTTTTTCATACTCATGGCTGATATCGACAATGCCAGTGTTGAAATAATCATTATCTGCTTCCAGCATACTTACCAAAACAGCATACTCACATTTCTTTTCCCTGCGATCCTTGTCCAATTCTTTGTAAAAATCAGCGTTTTTATGCTTCTTCTCAGTACCATCTGCTTCATTTTTCATCTCAAACATAATAGAAATGATTTCTACTCCGTTTTCATCTTCCTCACGGAAAATAAAGTCCCCTTTAGACCCTCGCGCAGAAACCTGATTATCTTTCTCAAAGTAAGCATTTGGAAAGGCAAAACTGCGAACTTTGTTAAATTCGCTTTCAGCGTAATGTTCTAAACTTTCTCCAATCGCTTTAGTAGACTGTTGTGCTTTAAAGTTCTTGTAAAATTCTACTTGTTCATTAGCTGCCTTTAGCTGAGCTTCATAATTTTGTTTAACAGATGCAAGGGATAATTCATTTTCTTTCTCTTGCAACAAAAGCTGGTTTTGGATTTGGTCGCGTTCTTTTTCAATATTTGTCAGCGACGCTTGCAGTTCATTTTGATGTTCCAGTCGAAGACGGTCTAGTTGGGCTTGTAGCTCTACCAATTCTTTTTCTTTATCCGATAGTTTTCCAGACAAAGCCTGCTCTGTATCCTTTTTTATCAGCTCCTTTTGGGATTCAAAATTGGAAATAGTCGCCTTGAGTTCCTGGATTTCAGATTCTTTCTGACTTAAGGCCTGCTGTTGCTCATTCTGTGCCTTTTGTTTTTCTAAAGCTAATGCCTGCTCAATTCGAGTATGAATTTCCTTGTCGAATTCTGTCGTCCGTACCTGAGCCAAGAGCTCGCTGTATTGACTTTCGTTGACTGTAAAGACTTCCCCGCAGTTGGGACATTTGATTTCGTTCATGGACACCTCTTCATTGATCGTTCTTTATAACATCTTATTATACCATTTCTTATGGTTATTTTAAATCAACAGCTTAAATATAAAAAAGACCGTTGCACATGAACAACAATCCTTTTGCTTGTAAATTAAGCCTGTATTCGCCAGCTGGCAGCACTGCGTCTTTCCTGAATAAATCTACTGTACAAGCCTTGTTTGGCAAGCAATTCTTGGTGTTTGCCTTGCTCGACTATACGACCTTGATTAAGAACAATAATTTGATCGGCATGCTCTACTGTTTTTAGCCGATGAGCAATCATGATAATGGTTTTATCCTTTGTCAAAGAATGAATGGCTTGCATAAGCGCTTCTTCATTTTCAGGGTCGACATTGGCTGTTGCTTCGTCCAAAATGATAATTGGAGCGTCCTTGATAATGGCACGAGCAATGGAAATCCGCTGCCGTTCCCCACCGGAGAGACTGGCTCCGCCCTCACCAATCTTGGTCTGATATCCCTCTGTCAAAGACAGGATAAAGTCATGACAAGCAGCTTTTTTCGCAGCAGCGACAACTTCTTCATGACTGGCATCTGGTTTTCCAAATTTAATGTTATTTTCAATGGTATCTTCAAACAGATAGACCGTTTGAAAAACAAAACTAAAATTACGAATAAGGCTGTCATAACTGTATTCTTTCACATCATGACCGCCTAAGCTAATACTGCCACTCTCTATATCCCAGAAACGAGCAATGAGATTGCAAAGAGTTGTCTTTCCAGAGCCAGAGGGTCCCACAAGAGCTGTCGTCGTCTTTTCTGGAATACTCAATGATACATCATCAATAATTTTCTTACTCTCATAGGAAAAACTGACATGATTCAGCTTGATATTGCTGGTTTTTGGCTGCAAATCTTTTCCGCTAATATCCATTGGTTTAATCGACAAAACTTTGTTGACCATATCAACCGATAAATCAACAATGCGAAGAAGAGAAGAAAAACTGCCAACTCCATCCAGACTTTCGTAAATCATAAAAGCACTGATGAGCATCATGATACAAATCAAAAGGTTCATACTGCCTTTTAGGTAAAAGTAAATAGAGAACGCTCCCATAATCGTTCCAGTCAACTTGGTAATTATCCCTTGCAAGGCGATATAAGGCGAGGTAACCCAAGTCAGCTTTGTATCTAAATGCCTTTTATTCTCAATAGCATGCGATAGCTTTTTAGCAGATGATTGAACAATATTATAGTTCTTTACTTCCGCAATTCCTTGACTGTATTCCAGCACAACAGCTACCAAATCTGTATCAGCTTGTTGTTTAGCTTCTGATACATTCCCAGCTTGCCAACGCATCAATCCATTTGGCAAGAGAAACAGTATCAATCCTGCCAACAAGATTAAACCAATTCGCCAATCGTAGATAAATACAAAAACCGTAATAGTTCCTGCCGTTAGGAATCCTTCCAACGTCATCATAACAACCCGAGTAGCAACATCTGCTAGACTTTCAAGTGTATTGGTTGTAACGCTAGTGATTTGTCCCAGACTATTTTGATTGAAATACCCCATTGGCAGGTAGCGCATGTGTTCAGCAATTTCAATCCGCTTATGAGTACATGTATGATAGCCCGCTTCTGTCTGCAACATTGTAATTTTCAAGCTAATCAAAATGTTAAGAATGACAGACAAGAGCATCATTCCAAGAGAGAGCCATACAGTCTGCATAGAAACATCATTGTTAATGATAGCCATAACAACTAACCCAATAGCTGGAATCCGAAAAGCAACGATAAAGGCTTTTAGAACTCCTAAACAAACAGAAGTATAGAATTTTTTACGATCTTCTTCCGTACAAAAATCAAAGAATTTTTTCAATGTACTAAGCATCTGCAAATCCTCCTTCCGTCATTTTGTCACTATCCTTTACCGCTATATGAGCTTGCCACATAGAAGCATAAAGCGGACAAGTCTTCTGCAAATCTGCATGTTTTCCTTTTGCTTCAATACACCCATTATTGACTACGACAATCTGATCTGCACTTGCAATCGTTGAAAGACGGTGAGCAATGACCAGAAGCGTACGACCTTCTATCAAACGAGCTAAACTAGACTGAATGAGAGCTTCATTTTCAGGATCGGTATAAGCCGTTGCCTCATCCAAAATAATGACTGGTGCGTTTTTCAGCATAGCTCGTGCAATTGCAATCCGTTGTCGTTCTCCACCAGATAAATGATTACCACCAGTTCCAACACGGGTCTCAAAACCATTTTCTAAATTACTAATAAAATCATAGCAGCCGCACTTGCGAGCAATGTCAATCACTTCTTCATCCGAAGCAGCGGAATTACCCATACGGATATTTTCCATAATCGTTTCATCAAAAAGGTAATTATCCTGTGTGACATAGGCAATCTGACGACTGTAATAATCAAGAGGTAGGTTTCGAATGTCCACGCCACCAAAGGTAATACTACCAGAATTGACATCCCAGAAAGAAGCTAGAAGTTTAGCAATCGTAGATTTCCCTGAGCCAGAAGGGCCGACAAGAGCAGTTACTGTATCAGGCTCAATCGTTAAGGAAATACTATGCAATACTTCTTCCTCATCTGAATAACCAAAACTAACATCTATCATTTGAAGTTCTGTTCCCTTTGGAATGTCCGTTAATTCTGTCGGACGAGGCAAATCAGGTTTTTCCAAAATAGCAATCACTTCACCAAAAATCGTCGCAATTTTCCGTAGATCATCCATATAGGAAGCTACTAAAATTAAAGGTGTCAAAAGACTAAGAGACAGAATGATTAGTAAAATAAAGTTGCTAGCTGTTAGGCTCCCTTGCAGGTAAAAGAAGGTGCCAAAAGGGAGCAAGAAGAGCAAACCGGACGGTAAGAAAGCTGTAACAATGCCCATTTCAACTACGCACTTGCGCATCCATTCAATAAAGCAATCAGCTCCTTCTTTGGCAGCCTTGACAAATTTATCGTAAGAAAATTTCTCTTTTCCAAAAACCTTGATGACTTCAATCCCATTGATGTATTCTACTGCTGTATCGTTGAGTTTCTTCGTTTTCTCAACTGTATTTTCAAAATCACCTTCGCTCTTGCGTAGCATATTCCCATAAGCTAAGATAACAATCGGGATTGTCAGAAGCGAAAGCATGGTTAGGCGCCAATCAATCACTAACATGGCAATTAAGATAATAAAGGGACCAAATAGCCCGGATGTAAACTCAGGAATTAAGTGTGCCAAAGTTACTTCTGTGGCATCCACTCGCTCAACAATGATATTTTTGTAAGTTCCAGAAGATTGACTTAAAACCGTTCCCAGAGGCAATTTGGCCAATTTCTCTGTCAGACGATAGCGCATTTCTGCTAAAATCTTAAAGGTTGCTGTATGAGACAAGAGCGTCGAAATCCCGTGAAATCCCCAATGTGCTATCCATGCCAGTCCTATCCAAATGGACTGAAGAACATAAAAATTCCAATCTCGATTGCCTTGTAAGAGCTGATTGATGATATTTCCTACAAAAAAATAAGGCAAAAATCCGCATAAAACAGATAAAAAGGCAAAAACAAGACTAACAATAAAATAAAATTTGTGAAGAGAGACAAATTCCAGTATCCAAGATACAACCGACTTTTTCTTCATACAAATCCCTTCTTTCTCCTAAAAAACAAATAGAGAACCCTAGTCAAACAATTCATGATATGCTGACAATGCTATGATTTAATTTATACTTATATTATAAATTCTGACAATTCTAATGTCAAACAAAAATAAAAAAGTGAGACAGAAATCAGTAGTTTCGTAGAAACCTGATTTCTATCCCACCTACGCACAGCTCGAAAGGTTTGGGGAACCCTTTCGAGGTTGGAAATAAAGTCAAGTGAAGCTTGAAAAAATAGACACTGCTATCAGTTTTTATATTTTTGTGCCATACGTTCAATCATTTCTGTTATTTGCACACGAATCTTTGTTGGCTCCAGCACTTCCACATTGTCTCCAAAAGAGAGAATATAGCAGTACAGACTATAATCATTTGGAATTTCTATCTCTACATACAAATTTCCTTGCTCATCTTCTTTGACTGGACAATCCAGTTCATCATATACTCTGAAAGCAACTTTTTTATTAAATTTCAGCTTGACTCGTACGACCTCTTCTAATCGCGCTTCTTTTTCCAAGCTCACATTGTCAAAGTTATCTGCAAAATGTTGTGGTAACAGCTTTAGCTGGCTTATGCGAGAAAGTTTAAAATAACGAAAATCATTTCGGACTAAGCAAAATGCATGAAGATACCAGGATTGTCCTTTAAAAAGCAGGCGGACTGGTTTTACTTGACGCTGGGTGCACTCTTCTTTGTTGCTAACATACGAAAAGGAAATCACTTGCTTACTGATGATTGCATTTTTCAAATTCTGAAATAGCTCTTCATATTTCTTGCTATTGGACCAGCTGGTAAAATCTACTTCTATCCAGTTTGGTTGGTTCAATTTAAATAAAGCCGATAGTTTGGTCAAAAGCTCGTTTTCATGCAGAAGACCCGTAACCCCTAATCCTTGTAAAGCAACCAACAGTTGCTCTTTTTCCGATTGATTAAGCAAAGAACTATTTAGTACAAAATCCTCCGTCAGTCGAATGCCTCCGTCTCTGCCTTGTGTCGTGTAAATTGGAATACCTGCGCTGCTAAGTCGGTCAACATCTCGATAAATCGTTCTAACAGATACTTCAAATTGTTCTGCCAGCTCCTTCGCTGTAACGTTATCCCTTTCTAAAAGAACATACACTATTCTAAATAATCTACTCTCTGTCATAGACCGTGCCTTTCCATGAACACCTTATCTCAATTTCTCTAAAATCTTTTGAAAGGTCTCTTGATTGCTCTGCCAGTACAATATATCAGGCACATTTTTAACTTCTGTCCACATAAAATCAATGTGCTCATCAGAAATACGAATATCTTTTTGCTTTGTTTCCACAAGAAAAAGTGTTTTAAAAATGGTCAAGTCTTCATCAATAACAACTGTGTGATGACCGATTTGCAACAGTTCTGTTAGCTCGATTTCCAGTCCCGTTTCTTCAAAAATCTCACGAATACAGGCTGCTTCAGGACTTTCATCACTTTCAATACCACCAGTAATCGGTTGCCAGAAAGAAAGTTGCCCACTTTTAACTTTTAAGAGCAAAATTTCCTTAGCAACCGAGTTATAAATCCAAGCTTCAATGGAATACTTAATCATAACAGTATCTTTTTATATTTAAGATTTCACTTCTTCTCAATTGGTGCAACACTTGCCAACAGTTTCTTTAATCCGACCTCTGGGAAATTGATTTTCAATTCTTGGCTACTACCACTACCTAACACTTCCAATACCGTTCCGTCTCCCCATTTTTTATGGTGAGCAATATCACCGATAGCCCAATCAATAGTCGGCTGATTAGCATGTACATTCTTACCAAATGGCAACTGGCTTGAGGAAATGCTGCTCGGTGCAGCTTGCCGCTTACGTTCTTGCAATGCTTGAGCGAGACTCATTCCTTGACCAAACTGAACAGCTTTGCCATTCACATGGGAAGCTTTAAAGGATGTATTAGCAGGTCGAGCCAAGCCTTGATAATCTAGCAAGCTTGAGCTAATTTCATTGAGAAAACGAGTTGGACGATTGTAATTGGTTTTTCCGTATAGCAGGCGCGAGTTTGCATTGGTTAGGAACAAGACTTTTTCAGCACGAGTAATTCCAACATAGGCTAATCGGCGCTCTTCCTCTAGCTCGTCTTCATCTTCAGCCGCACGACTAAGTGGAAAGACATTCTCTTCCATACCAATGATGAAAACCACTGGAAACTCTAATCCCTTGGCAGCATGCAGTGTCATAAGTGTCACTTCCGAGCTTTCCTGATCACCATCATCTGTATCCGCAATCAAAGCCAAATCATTGAGGAAACGGCTAAGTCTGTCTAAACCAGTCTCTTCAGTATCATTTTCTGAATCTTCGTCAAAATTCTTAGTAACAGAAAGAAATTCTTCGATATTTTCAATCCGAGCCTGACTTTCCAGTGTAGCTTGAGCTACTAATTGCTCGGTGTAACCAGTCTTTTCAAGAACCAGCTCGACCAGTTCTGTCACGGTCAATTCTTCCAATCGTTCGCGCAGATTCAAAATGAGATTGGCAAAGTCAAAAACAGCCTGAGCAGCTTTCCCCTTGACAGGTGAGAGCATAATCTGCGAGGAAGCATCTAAAAGAGACATCTCTTGACCAGCTGCAAAATTACGAATTTTCTCCACTGTACCCGGTCCAACACCCCGCTTGGGCTCATTGACAACACGTTCAAAACTGATGTTGTCGCTAGTATTAGCAATGAGATTAAGATAGCTAATGATATCTCGAATTTCCTTGCGGCTGTAGAACTTGGTTCCCCCCACCATGGTGTAGGGAATATTAGACTTGAGCAGGGCTTCTTCCACTGTCCGGGACTGAGCATTGGTCCGGTAAAGGACTGCAAAATCCTTATGATTGTAGCCTTCTCGGCTCAGCTGATCAATGATCCTAGCGACAAAGAGGGCTTCGTCCTGCTCGTCATTAGCCCGATAGTAGACAATATCCTCACCATCAGCATTTTGTGTCCAAAGATTCTTTGGTCGACGGTTGCGATTATTTTTGATCACATCATTAGCAGCCTGTAGAATGGTCTTAGTTGAGCGATAATTTTCCTCCAGAAGAACAACTTTAGCTTCAGGATAATCCTTTTCAAAATCCAAGATATTTTGCATATCAGCACCTCGCCAGCCATAAATAGACTGGTCGGCATCACCAACTACACAGATATTTTTAAAGCGTGAAGCCAACAGTTTAACTAGTTGGTACTGAGCGTGGTTCGTATCTTGATACTCGTCCACATGGATGTATTGATAGCGCTGCTGGTAATAAGTCAACACATCTGGATTTTTATCAAAAAGGCGCAAGGTCAGCATGATTAAGTCATCAAAGTCCATCGCTTCTGACTGACGGAGTTCTTTTTGGTACATCTCATAGCACTTCGCCACAATCTCTGTATACATGTCTCCTGCTAAAGCTGCATAGGCCACTTCATCAATCAAATCATTTTTCGCATTGGAAATCGTGCCTAAAATAGCTCGTTCATTCCACTTTTTAGGATCTAAATTGAGCGTTTTAAGAATTCGTTTCATCAGAGTCCGTTGCTCACTAGGATCGATAATCGTAAAATTGCGGTTATAGCCAATATGGTCAGCTTCCCTACGCAAAATCCGCACGCACATCGAGTGAAAAGTCGCAATCAAGCAATCTTCTGTTGCTGGATTGAGAGTATAAGCACGCTCCTTCATCTCACGAGCTGCTTTATTGGTAAAAGTAATCGCCAAGATATTCCAAGGATTGACTAACTTTTCATCAATCAAATAAGCAATACGGTGAGTTAGGACACGGGTTTTCCCAGACCCAGCTCCTGCCATAATCAGCAAAGGACCTTCCGTTGTTTGAACCGCCTCCGCCTGACGGTCATTCATACCAGTTAATAAGGGATTCATCTTTTTTCCTCTTTCAAAGTCAATGACTCTATTATAACAAAAATCATCCATAAGCTAAACCAGAAAGGAGAGACTTTCTATCATTTCTTCCCTTATAAACGTTTGAAAAATCAATAAAAAAGCGTTATAATAAACATTCTGAAAGGAAAACGCATGAATAATCCAGCAAAGAATCTTAAACTCGCAGAGCGTGGCGCTATCTTAGCCATTCTAGCCTATATCGTTTTATCCATTGCTAAAATCATTGCCGGATCTGTCTTACAATCCTCCAGTTTGACAGCCGATGGTTTTAATAATGTTTCGGATATTGTTGCTAATATTGCCGTTTTGATAGGACTTCGTATGGCACGCAAGCCAGCTGACACGGACCACAAATTTGGTCACTGGAAAATTGAAGACTTAGCTAGTCTTGTCACCTCTCTTATCATGTTTTTTGTCGGATTTGATGTTTTGATTGATACCGTTCAAAAAATTATTTCTCGCCAAGAAACAACTATTGATCCTTTAGGCGCTATCGTCGGGATTATTTCCGCCTTAGTCATGACAGGAGTGTATTTTTACAATAAAGCTTTAGCAAAAAAAGCACAGTCTAAAGCACTCGACGCAGCTGCCAAAGACAATTTATCTGATGCCATTACTTCGCTTGGTACAACCATTGCAATCATCGCAAGCGCCTTCAATTTCCCGATTGTGGATAAACTGGTTGCCATCATTATTACATTTTTCATTCTTAAAACAGCTTACGAAATTTTCATGGAATCTTCTTTTAGTTTATCAGACGGTTTTGATGAAAATCTTTTAAAAGAATACAAAGAAGCCATTTTAGAAATTCCTAAAATTTCCCGTGTTAAATCTCAAAGAGGGCGGACTTACGGTAGCAACATCTACCTTGACCTCATTTTAGAAATGAATCCTGACTTGTCTGTCTATGAAAGCCACGAAATTGCCGATCAGGTTGAAAATATGCTCAAAGAACGTTTTGGTGTCTTTGATATTGACATCCACATTGAGCCTGCTCCTATCCCCGAAGATGAAATATTGGACAATGTTTATCGAAAGCTATTTATGAGAGAACAATTGGTTGAGCAGGGAAGCCAATTAGAGGACTTACTAGCGCCTGAATTTGTTTACATTTCCCAAGACGGTTGCCAAATGAACAAAGAAGAATTTCAAATTGAAAAAGGAAAGCAATCTCCTATCAAAAATTTCCAATTAACTTCTATCAGCCAAAAAACCAAACTAATTTGCTATGAAGAAGACGGGATTATTCATACCAGCCTTTGGCGTCGTCACGAAACATGGCAAAATATTTTCCACCAGGAAACACGAAAAAACGAGAGCGAACAACAGTCGTAATTCCATAGAAATCGGCTTTGTTATTTCACTCCCACAAGGCTAACAAGGAGTTTTGCTATAAAAAACAAGGCTGAGATAAAAATATTCTCAGCCTATTTTTTTAGGAATTTATCAGTAAAGCAAACTAATTTGTCCCCCGTTTCTCACAATCAATAAATCATCAAACCCAAAGCCCTCACTAAGATGATACTACTAGTGAAAACTTTGGGTTTTATCTTTACTTCTTCTGTGGGTGATTGGTGCAACAATCAGATGTTCTCTCATTTTTTGACTTCATCTGTCGCAATATCCTCACCAAACCATTTGTTTGCTATTTTTTGAAATTGACCTGTTTGATATAATTTTTTGAATGCTTGGTTTATGTTTTCAACGAGCTGCTTATCCGTTTTTCTAGCACCAACCGCAAATGATTCGCTATCAAATCCAGCTGGGAAAACATAATAATCCTGCAAAATCCCCTCTTCTTTTAAATAATAATTAGCATAAACTCGGTCAATCAACAACCCATCAATCCGATTATTTTGCAAATCAATCAACGCCTCTGTAAAACTTTGATATTGAGCAGCTTTATGATTTTTAACCAGATTCTTCAAAAGCTCCGGATGAGCTTCAAACTCATCGTAACCCGAAGAACCTGTCTGAGCGCCAAGAATTTTATCCTTCATGTCAGCTGTTTTTGCAATGTTAGATGACTTTTTAGCAACTAATACCTGTTCATTTTTCATATAAGGAATGGTGAACTGTACTTTCTTCCGCCGCTCATTGGTTGCCGAATACCCATTCCAGATAAGATCAATCGTTCCATTTGTGAGCTCTGTTTCTTTCATATCCCAATCAATCGGCTGCCAATTCACTTTTATCCCATATTCTTTAAATACAGCATTTGCCAAGTCAATATCAAAACCAACATATTGACCATTTTTTTGTTCAAATCCCATAGGAACAAATGTATTGTCAAAACCAATGGTAATGCTCTTTTTTTGTTGGTATTTTGACCAATTATCTACTTTAGGGTTGCTAACATTGCTACAAGCTGTAAGGAGCAAAAAAAGAATCAAACCACAGAGCATAAGAACATAACGTTTTATCTTCATATTCTCCTCCTATTTAGGCTGCACTTTGAGAATCGTATCTGCAATATTTTCTGCAAACTGCAAATCATGGGTCACCACAATTTGCGTCATTCCTAGCTCACGATTCTGAAGAATCAACTTTTCAACTTCAAGACGCAATTCTGGATCCAATGCGGAAGTTGGCTCATCATAACCGATAATTTCTGGATCAATCATCATCGCACGAGCTAATGCTACACGTTGTTTTTGACCACCTGATAAAGAATAAGGATACGCTTTTGCATATTCTGCTAGTCCCAATCGTGTCAACAAGCCAATTGCTTTCTTTTCTGCGTCCTCTTTTGTAAAATTTTTTGTTTTAATAGGTGATAAAGTTAAATTCTCAAGAACCGTTAAATGTGGAAATAGCTGAAAATCTTGAAACACAAATCCCAATAAATTACGTTTTTCAAGTTCATCCAAGGGAAGCTCTTCGCCATTGTAAATAATGTCACCCGAATCAATTGTTTCCAAGCCAGCTAACATCCGCAATAATGTCGTTTTCCCGCCGCCAGACGGTCCTACAATGGCAAGAATTTGCTTTTCTGGCACCTTTAAATTCAAGTCGGAAATAATTTGCTTTTCGCCAAACCTTTTGCTAATATTCTTTAATTCTAACATAAGCGCCTCCTACTTATAGTAGCTATATCTATTTTCAACTTGCTTCGATACAATCGTCACAAGACCGATCAAGATAAGGTAGATAGCCCCCGCTATAAACATCGGTGCTAAACTCGCATCACGATTGGCTGCAGTCCGACTAGCCAAGATTAAGTCGGAAACACCAAGCGCATAAACAAGGGATGTATCTTTTACCAACGTCATTACTTCATTAAAGACACTAGGAAGCACCACTTTGACAACTTGCGGTAAAATGATAAACCGTATCGTTTGAAATGGTGTAAACTTCAAAACCTTAGCCGCCTCATATTGTCCTGCTGGAATGGATAAAATCCCACCACGGAAAATTTCGGCGAAATAAGCAGCATAATTTAGCGTGAATGCTATGATAGCTGCTGGAAGCCGATCCAAACGCACACCAATGTTTGGCAAAACATAATAAATAAAAATTAGTTGTAACAAAAGAGGTGTACCGCGCATAATCCAAATATAAATATTTATAAGCCAATGAAGCAGCTTAAAGTGAATTTGCATTAAAAAGGAAATCACAATTCCAAGTGGTATGGATAGAACTAAGACTAAAACAAATACTTGTAAAGTCACCAATGCGCCATTCAATAAGCTTGGCAAAACTTCAAAAATATAGTTCATGCGTACACCTCCTAAATAAATATTTATCATTATATCAAAAATTTTTATATATTCAACATCTTTTTGAAAATATATCCATGAATTTTTACTAAATATCGCAAAAACTTCATTTTCCAAAGAATAAAAAAACAAAATAGTTGAACTACTTTGTTTTAATAAATCCAAATTGATTAAGCGGGAGTACTCTAAATGAGATGACTCCTTTAATTTGTTTCTCTGTAATCAAGCCGAACTTCCGACTATCTTCCATATCTTGTCGATTATCATTCAGAATCAGATATGACTGCGCTGGAATTTTATTTGCATTCGATTTAGTTAATGTCTGAATGGTGAAATCATGAGTGAAATAACCTGTACTAGTAGCTTTTGCTAAGTATCCTTCCTTAGCCTTCGTTAAATAATCTTCTGACTTGATTTTATTATTTAAGTAAAGAACATCATCCATATAAACAACGGAGTCATTTCCTAGACCAATGACACGTCCGACATGCTCTTTTCCCTTCACCTCGTACAAGACAAAATCATCTCTTTTGATTGCTTCATTTTTATTGGCAACAACAACATCTTTATCTTGCAAAAAATGATTCGCATCTTTTGCAGTAATCCTGTATGGTGTAAAAATAAAAATTCGCAAACAAGCAATGATTATCACAACAATAGATAAAAAAATAACATTTCTAATTAAATCTCTTTTAACCATAGTCTCTCCTCTTCTTCTACTCATTATATCATGTTTTCAGAAAATAAACAAAGGTAGGAAAGTCAACTGTTATCTCTGCTCCCATTTGCAACTAAAAAGCCTATCAATCAGATAATCGTTGGATTGATAGGCTAGTTTTCTGAATGAAATAGATTAACGGACTGTACGGATACGCATTGTGTTTGTTCCACCAGTTCCGACCGGAACACCAGCTACAATCACAATATTGTCGCCAGATTCTACAAGACCGCTTTCAAGAGCAACTTTTTCAGCAACTTCAAACATATCATCAGTAGATGCAGGTTTTTCAGTTACTACTGGAATAACACCCCAGTTCAACATCAATGAACGTTGTGTCAATTCATCAAATGTAATTGCCAAGATGTCAGCATCTGGGCGATATTTAGAAATCAAACGAGCTGTATTTCCTGATTCAGTCATTGTTACAACCAATTTGATGTCCATTGAGTTTGTAGCATCTTTAACAGCTGAAGCCACAACTTCTGTCTTAGAACTACGTGCGTAATCAACTGATGACAAGCGTCCATACTCGTTCAATAGAGTTTGAGCGTTTTTATCAATTGTAGCCATTGTTGTTACAGATTCAAGTGGGTATTTACCATTTGCAGATTCACCTGAAAGCATTGTTGCATCTGTTCCGTCAATAACAGCGTTAAATACGTCTGATACTTCTGAACGAGTCGCACGTGGTTTTTCAGTCATTGTTTCAAGCATGTTTGTTGCTGTAATCGCAATTTTACCAGCTGCATTGACTTTTGTGATAATCATTTTTTGGTAAACTGGAACCATTTCAAATGGTACTTCAATACCCATATCACCACGAGCAATCATGATACCGTCCGCTACTTCAAGGATTTCATCCAAGTTTTCGATACCTTGTTGGTTTTCGATTTTAGCGAACAATTTCACATGTCCATTACCAGTTTCTTCACAGATTGCACGAACTTCGTTGACGTCTTTTGCAGTACGTACGAATGAAATAGCGATAAAGTTGATTCCTTGTTCAAGACCAAAACGAATATCGTCATTGTCGCGTTCAGCAAGTGCTGGGAAAGGAATTTTTGTATTTGGAATATTAACACCTTTTTGTTTAGCGATAATACCGTCGTTTTCAACTTCTACTTCAAATTCACGTGTAACAGGATCTTTTGCAATAACGCGAAGACCAAGTTTACCGTCATCAACAAGAACTTGTTTTCCAACTTCAACATCGTCATAGATATCAAGTGCACCAGCAACATTCAATGCGATAACTTCACGAGTTGATTTGATACCTTGTTTAGTTGCAACACGGATTTTTTCACCTGTTTTGTAAGAATATTCTTTAGCATCGCCTTCAAATAATTCTGTACGGATTTCAGGACCTTTAGTGTCAAGAAGGTAACCAACTTTTTGACCAGCAATTTCTTCAGCACGATGAACAGTAGCCATACGGTCACCTTGCTCTGCGTGGTCACCATGTGAGAAGTTGAAACGGAAAGTGTTAGCTCCAGCTTCGATCAATTTAGCGATATTTTGCGCTGATGCTTCAACGTCAAGCTTTTCACCCCAATATCCGTCTTCACCGAATCTTTTACCACCACGGATTTCTACCGCAGGACCTAAAGTTGCAACGATTTTTACACGTTTATTCATGATATCTGAAAACTCCTTTTTATTTAATGGTCTTTATGACCAGGATAACAAATTTAAATTACATTGAAATGCTACGGTTTAATTTAGCGAGATCAAGATCAGCTTTGTGTGGATTATTAACAATAATCTTGCCGTCTTCTG
The DNA here is from genome assembly GCF_015594645.1 of Streptococcus sp. HF-2466. NCBI lineage: Bacteria > Bacillati > Bacillota > Bacilli > Lactobacillales > Streptococcaceae > Streptococcus > Streptococcus sp. HF-2466. Next base: position 75,738 of record NZ_JADNQU010000003.1, on the reverse strand, counting down.
TTAAACTAAACAAAGCACCTTCTTCTGCTGTACCGAGGATTGGATTTTCAACCATTTGTTCGTTGCGAATACCAACCGCAACACCACCAATACCTTTTTTAAGAAGGCTAACGGCATGAGCACCCATACGTGAAGCAAGAACACGATCACGTGCAGTTGGTGAGCCACCACGTTGAATATGTCCAAGTTCCGTCACACGAAGATCGCTCACATCACCAGCTTCTTTCAACTTCTTACCAAATTCATCGGCCGACATAACACCCTCTGCTAGAACGATAATGTTATGCTTCTTTCCTTCTTCATAGCCACGTTTAATGCTAGCGACGATATCCTCAATCTTAAAGTCTTCTTCGGGAACGATGATTTCATCAGCTCCTGTAGCAATACCAGCCCAGAGAGCGATGTCTCCAGCATTGCGTCCCATGACTTCAACAACAAAAGTACGACGGTGACTAGATGATGTGTCACGAATCTTATCAATGGCGTCCATTGCAGTTGTTACAGCAGTATCAAAGCCGATTGTGAAGTCTGTACCAACAATATCATTGTCAATCGTGCCAGGAAGTCCGACAGCTGGGAAACCATGTTCTGTCAAACGCATAGCACCATGGTAAGAACCATCACCACCGATAACTACGACTCCTTCAATACCATGTTTTTTAAGTTGCTCAATCCCTTTTAATTGTCCTTCTAATTGGGCAAATTCTGGATAACGAGCTGAGTGAAGGAAAGTACCACCACGTGAAATAATATCTCCAACCGATGCAGCATCAAGCGGATAAATCTCACCAGCAACCATGCCGGCATAGCCGTCATAGATACCGTAAACTTCCATTCCTTCTGAAATTGCTTTACGAACAACTGCACGGATAGCAGCGTTCATACCAGGGGCATCACCACCACTAGTCAAAACAGCAATACGTTTCATTTGTTTGCGCTCCTTTTTCTTTTTACATTCACCCTTGATTATACCACAATCAAAACCAAAATTCCTCTTTTTTCCTAACTTTTTATTGATAAATCGTTTTCATGGTTATTTTTTTCAATTCTTCTTGTAATTTCTCTGATTTTTGAACACGATATTGCGTAATTGCCACCGTCTTTCTTTCATTTTCATATCGAAGAACAACCGAAATATCTCCTCGAAATTTCCGTAAAATAGCGGATATTGCTGCATCGCTTTCGTGATCTTCTACTTGTATCCAAAAACGTTCTGTAACAGCTTCCTGCAAATCATTTAAAATCAACTGCAAACGCTCCTCTCGTTTTTGAACGCGACCAGTCAGATAATAGAAGCCTTTTTCATGCAAACCTTTGCCGAACTGTTTGAAAGCGTCTGGAAAGACTGTTACCTCCATTTTTCTTTTAGCATCACTTACTTGCAAGAAGGCCATATTTTCCCCCGTTTTGGTACGGATGACACGAATGGACAAAATCTCTCCTAAAATCGTTGCATGATTGTTTTCAACCAAGTCTTGAATAGGTGTGAAAGCTTGTGTAGCAGATTTTGCAAACTTTAGCAAGGGATGTTCGCTCAAACCGACACCGATAATTTCTTTTTCCAACTCGAATTTTTCTGCTTCAGTATAATCCTCTGCTTCTGTCCAGCTATAATTTGTATCTGCAAAAAGACTGCCCAGCTCATCTGCAAAGACAAATAAGTTCGGAAGATTTTGTAGGATTTTTTGACGATTTTTTTCAAATACATCAAATAAGCCGATTTGTACTAAGGGAGTTAGTAACTGAACCTTATGATATTGTGTTGGTAATTTCAAAACGAAGTCTTCTACATTTGAAAACGGACGGTTTTCAATAATCCAATAAGCAAAATCTCGTGGCAAACCTTTGATATTTTTCAGTCCTAAATAAATCTGCTTATCTTGAAACTTATCTCTATAAGGAATGTTATTGATATTTAAAGAAGCAACTTGAAAGTCGAATTCTAGCGCATCTGTGATGTAATCACTGCTTGAATAATTCAGCATAATATCAAAGAAAATATCAGGATAATGCACCTTGAAATAAGCCAACTGAAAAGCAAGTGCAGAATAGGCATAAGCGTGACTACGGTTGAAGCCATAACCTGCAAACTTTTCCATAACTGCAAATACTTCTTTTGCTTTAACTTCAGAATGCCCAAGTTCGAGAGCTCCTGTGACAAATTCTGCTTCCATTTTGTGCATTTCGGCAACATTTTTCTTACCCATAGCACGACGTAAAATGTCAGCTTTTCCGAGTGAAAAGCCCCCAAACCGTTGCGCCACTTGCATTACTTGCTCTTGATAGAGCATAATACCGTAAGTTGGCGCCAAGATGTCTTCCAAACTTGGGTCCAGCATTTCTACTTTTTCTTGTCCATGCTTTCTTCTGACAAAATTATCTATATAGTCACTAGCTCCTGGACGATTGAGTGAAGTTGTTGCAACCACTTCTTCAAATTGAGCAGGCTGCACCCGTTTCAAAAGGTTAATGGCACCTGCTTGCTCAAATTGAAAAATCCCTTTGGTTCTACCAGCAGCAAAGAGCTGTAAGGTTGCTGTATCTTCTAAGTTAATCTTTGAAATATCAATAGCGACACCGTATTTCTCCAAAGCTGCTTCTTTCATTCGTTGAACAAAAGTCAGATTGCGCAAGCCAAGGAAATCCATCTTGAGCAGACCGTTACTTTCAACCCCATGTGCATCATATTGCGTGATATACATATCTTCCCCGTATTTAAGTGGAATGTGATCTGTCAAATCATTGTCACTCATCACCACACCCGCTGCATGGATAGAGGTTTGACGAGGGTTCCCTTCAATTTTTTTCGTAATTTCAAAAGCTTTTTGATATTCCAGCTTACTGTTGATAATCTGGCGGAAGGACATATTCTTTTCATAAGCAGATGTCAGATTATCTCGAAAACTAATTTTACGGGTAATATTGGTCAATTCATACTCTGGAACACCATAACGTTTAAAAACATCACGAATCGCTTGCTTAGCTCCAAAGGTCGAATAGGTCACGATTTGAGCTGCATGCATGGTTCCATAACGATCGCGGACATAGCGAATAAATTCTGGACGATAGACATCAGGAATGTCAATATCAATATCGGGCATAGTATAACGTTCTACATTTAAAAAACGCTCAAAAAGAAGATTTTTCTCAACAGGATCAATCCCTGTAATCTCTAGCGCATAGGCAACCAGACTTCCAACTGCAGACCCACGCCCCATACCCATATAATAGCCCTGACTACGACCAAAACGCAATAAATCCCAGACAATCAAAAAGTAGTCGTCAAAACCCATTTGGTGGATGACAGACAGCTCTTGCTGCAATCGCTCTTTATAAACCAGACTATTTAACCTTTTTTTCTCTAGCCCTGCTTCTGCTCGTTCTTGTAATTCTTCTGCTGCTGGTCGTTCTGGATTAAAACGTGGTAATTTCAACTCTGTATTGATTTCGTAATGAATGCCTGCAACTAGCCGCTTTAAATTATCCAGACTTTCTGGATAATTTTCTTGAAAGGATTGTGTGAATTGTTCAGGTGATAAGAGATACTCGTGATTTGGCAAATTTCCAACTTCCCGCAAACTGCTATTGTCACGAATGGCACATAGCATTTGCAAGGTTTCTAAATCGCCTGCATCAAAATAGCGAACTGTCTGCAAAGGTAAGGTTGCATGAGAAAACGCCTGCTTAGGAGTGTCAGGAAATACGCCAATATAAAACTCTCGTCCCAAGTCTAAGGCTTCAATGCCCTCAAACACAGGCACAATAATCGCTATCCCTTCCAATAAGTGCTGAAATTCTTCCCACTTGCTTTTTCCTATCATCTTTAAAGTAGAAAGTTTCATTAAATTGCGATAACCTTGACTGTCAAGAGCTAGAAAGCGAAGATTAAGAGGAAGTCCAGTATAATCCAAGGTCATTTCCACGCCTAAAAGCGGCTGAATCCCTTGCTCGGTCGCCGTTTCCATGAAATGATAAGCCCCATAGAGATTATCAATATCCATTATCCCTAGAGTTTGATAGCCTAAATTTTTAGCTGTTTCTACATATTTTTTTATAGAAATCAAACTATCCATAAATGTATAAACAGTTTTGGTATCTAATTGAGCAACCACGGCATCCTCCTTTGATCCTTCTTTTTTCTATTATACTAAATTTCCGGCTTGCTTGCTAAAGAAAAAATAATAGAAGTTTTTTCTAAAGGTTTGCTATTTTTTAAAAAATATTGTATTATTTAATTAGCACAAAGATACAGAAGAAAGGAGAAATTATGAGTTGGACTTTTGATAATAATCTTCCCATTTATTTGCAAATCATGGACAGGATAAAACTACAAATCATCTCCAATCAACTGCATGCTGGCGAAAAGCTACCTGCTGTTAGAGAATTGGCTGCTGAAGCGGGGGTCAATCCAAATACAATCCAGCGTGCTTTATCTGACTTGGAAAAGAAAGGGTTTGTCTATTCTCAACGAACATCAGGACGTTTCGTCACAGATAACCGCGACTTGATTTTACAAGCAAGACAAAAACTTTCTGAGGAGGAAGTAAGAAAATTTGTAGAAAATATGACTCGCTTCGGTTATCACAAAGAAGAATTACCAACTATCATTGCAGATTATATAAAAGGAGTTTAGGAAATGGTATTACTTGCATTTGAAAACGTCTCAAAATCATATGGCAGCACACCTGCTTTAGAGCACATCAATTTTGAAATTGAAGCTGGAAAAATTATAGGCTTGCTTGGTCCAAATGGCTCTGGAAAAACAACTATGATAAAACTAATCAATGGACTACTTCAACCAAATGATGGAACAATCCTCATCAATGGACTTCAACCGTCGTCAGAAACTAAGAAAATCGTATCTTATTTACCAGATACGACCTATCTGAATGAAAATATGAAAGTCAAAGATGCTTTGCAGTATTTTCAATCTTTCTATGCAGACTTTGAGATAGAGCGTGCACAGGCACTCTTGCAAGATCTTCATATTGACGAAAATTTGACATTTAAAAAATTGTCTAAAGGAAACAAGGAAAAAGTTCAGTTGATTTTAGTCATGAGCCGCCAAGCCAAACTGTATGTTCTGGATGAACCTATTGGAGGGGTTGACCCAGCAGCGCGGGACTACATTCTAAAGACGATTATCAACAATTACTCACCTAGCGCTTCTGTTCTCATTTCAACACATTTGATTTCAGATATTGAACCAATCCTAGATGAAATTATCTTTATTGATAATGGCAAGATTGTTCGACAAGGGAATGTAGACGATATTCGCTATGAGTCTGGTGAATCTATTGACCAGCTCTTCCGCCAAGAATTTAAGGCTTAGAACAAAGGAGATTGACTATGTTTTGGAATTTATTAAAATATGAATTTAAAAATGTAAATAAGTGGTATTTAGGATTATATGGAATCGTACTCTTTCTATCTATTAGTATTGGACTTTGGCTAAGACATTTTGCAAATGGAAGGAACTTTTTCGACCGTTTGCAGTCTTCTACTAATGAAGCAGGGAGTATGACAAGTACTTTCTTCGGTTTTACAATGCTGATTTTCTCAGGTCTCCTTGTAGCACTTGCCATTTCAACACTCTTTCTGATTATTCGTCGCTTTAAAAATAGTGTTTATGAAAGAGAAGGATATCTAACGCTCACTTTACCAGTTAACGAACATCAAATTATCCTCTCAAAATTACTCGGTGCTGTTATATGGACGATTCTTAGCACACTTGCATTGTTTCTTAGCTTTGGAATCATTGTTCTTATCGTAGGGGTAGCTTCTCATACACAATTTGAAATGGGAACAGTTCTACAATTATTCGGCAAGCACTTTTGGGAAATTGCTAGTGAACTATTGAAATCATTTGGATACTATCTTGTAGCCCTTATTCCAAATATCCTATTGATTTATCTTTCTATCTCTATTGGTCAACTTTTCCAAGACCACCGCGCCGCTATAGCCTTTCTAGCTTATTTTGGAATTCAATTTGCTCTGATTATCGCTGCTAATCTATATGTTTCAGCCTTCCCGTCGCTTTCAACTTCTTTAGGTAGTTTGAGCGGAGTCATAACCTCTCTTCTTTTGGGGCTTATCTACTATACTGGAACGTATTACATCCTCAAAAATAAAGTGAATTTGCAGTAGGTAACACAAGCTGATAGCAATACTTATATAAACAATAAAGTCATGAGATTCATCTTACTCATGACTTTTTTATTATGCGACTTTCAGTCCGTCTCGTGGCCTTCGGTGCGAGACAAATAAATAGTTCATCTAAAATTTAGTTTGAAAATTCATCTTTTTCTATCAGATAATCATAAATTTCCTGCACCGTTCCTAGAGCCATAAGCTCCTGCTCCTTGACTGTTTTCTTCAGTTCTTGATAAATATGGCTGTTTTCAATAGCCTTTTTTTCTGCTTTTTTGTTTACTTGCATCACTCCATCTTGAATTGTCACAAAGTCCAGCTCTTCAAATATCTGAATCATCTTGATGAGTAGAATTGGGTCAATCTTGAGATAAGCAGCTAGTTCTTTGAGCTTATAACGAATGTCAAACTCTGGAAATTGATAAATTGTTTTATAGAGTTTTGCAAACTGGTCTCTCGTTCCGAAACCTGTCAGATAATAGGGCTGAGCAATCTCATTTTTAAAGTAAATTGCTTCAAAATGTCCTTGCTGAATGATTACTTTGAGCTGATTTAGGCGTTCAGGCAAGTCATACACCACAACTGCTCTGCTCTTTTCCAAATTAGGCATTTCTTCTGAAAAACGCAGGACGGGCACATTTTCAGGCAAAGGAGCATTTTTACCTCGGATATTAAAGAGCTGAATCCCATTGACCCTAGCATCCACCAGCATAAGCTGGAGACTAGTTTGACCATTCCATTTATTGACCGACAGAGTAACCGCCAGCTCTAAGTTTTTAGTTTGGGAAAATTCTGTTGCAAGATTACCTAGACCAAAAGCTACGACTTCAAAAGCTACGTTAGCCTGGGAAATTTTCAGCTTAAGGTGAGTATTTCCCGCCCCCATGGTGCGGGCATTTTCAACCTTAAAATCTTTCAAATAAAAAACAGGCTTTTTATTGTCCATGCCAAAAGGAGCTAACTTTTCAAAGTTTTTGAGGGTCTCTAGTGTCAAATCTGGCAAGGATAATTCCTCATCCAAAAAGAGCTCATTCTTAGTGGACAAATCCACTTGATTATCTTCAATATATGCTACCAAAACCTGGCTGAGTGCTTCTAACTTGCTGGCCTCTAGAGTCATCCCAGCTGCCCCTGCATGCCCACCAAAAGCCACAAATAAATCTCGATGAGGGTCTAACGCTTCAAAAATATCAACTGCTTCAATGCTGCGGGCGCTGCCTTTTGCCAAATCATTTTCAATATTCAAGACGATGACCGGCTGGTGTAATTCTTCCAAAAGCCGACCTGCCACAATTCCCAAAACACCTGGATTCCAACCTTCACTAGCTAGAACTTGAACAGGATTATCGGGATCAACCATGGTCTTGGCTTCATCATAAATCTTCTGAACAATCTCTTTGCGCTCTTCATTTTTCTGGTTAATCATAAGGGCAATATCACGTGCTTCTTCCTCATCAAAACCCGTCAGAAGTTCAATAGCAGGATTTGGATCATCAAGTCGACCTAGAGCATTGAGTCTAGGGGCTATCTGAAAACCAAGTGTTTCTTCATCCACTTCATTTTCCTGAATACCTGCAATTTTAAAAAGCTCCTGCAAGCCGACCCGCTGCGTATTTTTCAAAATGGATAAGCCATATTTGACCAGAATGCGATTTTCATCTGTTAGGCTGACCATATCTGCGATAGTTCCAATAGCGACTAGATCTAGCAACTCTACTTGTACTTCCTCTAAAAGCGCGGTTGCTAGCTTAAAAGCTACACCGCAACCAGCTAAGTGCTTAAAAGGATAATCAGCCTCCGGATGTTCTGGGTAAATAATTGCATAAGCATCAGGAAGTACCTCTGGCATAGAATGGTGATCCGTCACAATGACATCCACTCCCATAGACTGAGCTAGTTCGATTGCTTCATGTCCTGCAACTCCATTATCCACTGTAACGATGAGTGAAATTCCCTGATTTTCAATAAAATACTTGTAGACACTGGCATTAGGACCATAACCGTCTGTGAACCGATTGGGCAAATAGACCCGACACTCTGCTCCAAGTTGTTCTAACGCTTCTTTAACAATAGAAGCCGAAGTCATGCCATCCGCATCATAATCTCCATAAATCAAGATCTGCTCATAATTTTCAATCGCTTGACGAATGCGCGTCACTGCCTTATCCATATCATGCAGTTCATAAGGATCATGCAGCTGGTCCAAACTAGGCTCTAGAAAATCTCGCAGCGCTTCTTCTGTCTGGATTCCTCTCTGATAAACCAGATTAGCTACCGAAGCCTCCAAGCCAAGTTTTTTAGCTTTTTTAATAAAGCTCTCATCTGAAAAATTTGTGGCAATCTGCCAATCATATTTTGATGTAATCATGCTTTTATCTTTCTGTTGCAATATAAAGTCTATTATAACACGAAAAGACTAGCTTTCACTAGCCCAAACCTCCAATTTTATACACAAGCATTTATCTAATAGCTTTTACCTCTATAAATCAAACCCGTGCAATTCAAATCCGACAGTTCCCGAAATCCTAAAGAGCGATAAAAGGCTAAATTTTTGTCTGACTGCTCTGTTACTAGCTGAATCTGATAAACATCTGCAAATGTCTCCAGCGTTTGTCGAACCAATTCTCGACCGATACCTTGGCGCTGATAAGACGGAAAAACTAACAAGTCCTGAATGAAAACACTAGAAAATCCGTCTCCGACTGCTCGAAGGAGACCAACTAACTGTTCCCCATCATAGGCTGATACAGTAGACAGTGAATGCTGAAATGCTTGCTCTAACATATCTGCTCGTTCTGTATAGTTAGTCCAGCTAACAGATTGGTAAAGCGGAAGCAAGTCTTCAATAGCAATTTGTCTATTTGCAAAGTAACGAATCATTCTTGTCTCCTTTTTGCAGCCAAATATGCTGAAAAGCGGCAATATCTCGATAAGGAGACTGTTGGCAAACTACAAGCTCTACCTCCAGCATCTTTTCCCGCCAGTCATTAGCAGTCTTCACTGCATTGTCTTGCAAGCCATAGAAAATTCGGATTCCTTGATAGTCCTGAACAGTCAGTTCAATGTCAATTTTTTGTAATAAGTCTGCTATTTCATAATAGGTTGCTTGTCCCATTGTATGCGATTGATAGGACTTACCTGATAATAAATCCAATGCTAAATTTGTATCATTTGCAAACACAACCGTCTGCATAATCCGCCCCACTTCATTGTGCTTAACGAGCGAAATTTGTCCGCCTTTTTTCAACAATCTTCTAAATTCAGCTAGGTAAAGAGCTGGTTCATCCACATACTCCAGAACATTGTGACAAATGATAAGGTCAAAACGAGCACTTGGAATTTCCTTCAACAATTCTAGGCTGCCTTGTAGTTGATGATAATGAAAATTCTGCTTCCGCTCTGCAACCATCTCGTCATTTGGTTCTATGGCTGTTACCTGATTGTTTTGTGCTAAAAAATTCGCCACCAGACCAAAACCACTACCGAAATCCAGTACTTCCTTATTTTTTATATGGGCTAGCTGAGCAAAGAGAATCTCATAATAAAGCTTGCCCCATGGTTGATTTACAAATGCCTTGTAAGCTGTCACATCCATAAATTTCTCCTATTTATAATTAAACATTTTACTAGCTAGTTTGTCACCAATATTTGGAAAAAGTGTGTAAAGTTTGTGGGCTGCTTTCAGGGCAAAAGGCATCGTCAGCTCCCGCTTCTTTTTCCCAAAATTGTCCACAATTTGCTTAGCGACGACATCTGCTTCTAAAATATACTTATCAACTGCCTTAACATAACTGCCGTCAGGATCAGCTTTGTCAAAGAAAGCCGTCTTAATTGGTCCCGGATTAACCGTAGTCACATAGACATTGTAAGGCATGAGCTCTAAGCGCAGGGCGTTGGAGAAACCAATTCCAGCAAACTTGGTAGCTGAGTAAAGACTGGATTTGGCGCTGGCAATCAGCCCAGCTGTGCTAACAATATTGACAATATGCCCATGACCCGCTTGCTTCATTCGCTCTCCGAAGAGACGAGACAGATTCATAAGAGCAAACGTATTGACTTCAAACATGGCATGAATATCCTCGTTGCTAATCTTGTCAAATTCCTCAAAAATACCGTAACCAGCATTGTTGACTAGAACATCCACCTGAGCATACTTCTGGTAAATTTCTTCAGTAAAAGCTTCTAAAACTTTGTAATCTGTAATATCTAACTCAACTAACTCGCAATGTGCATGATTTGAATAAAGTTTTGTTAACTTTTCTCGACTGCGTCCCACTAAAATCAGCTGGTCATTTGGCAATAACTTCACCATTTCCTGTGCCACACCGCCACTAGCTCCTGTAATAACGACTGTTCGCATGTGTTCTCCTTATTTTTCTTCTAAAAAATCCGTTTGGTTTTCAACTTCAAAAGCAAGCGTTTTTGTATTCAATAGACTAATGCTGCAATGTTTGACGTGGAATAGATTGCTTTTATTCGTCCATTCTATCTGGTTCACTAAATGATAGATAATGTTAATCACTCCACCATGTGTGACCACAATTTGCATCTCATCTGAGTTATGATTTTCCTTCAAAAAAAGTTCAAACCAAGTTTTTATCCGTTGATAAAATTCTATCGGGCTTTCTCCATTTGGATAATGCTCGTCCATTGCAAGACTTCTAAAATAAAGATGAGGAAATTTTTGATCAGCCTCGCTATTTAACATTCCTGCCAAATCGCCATTATTCGTTTCTCGTAAGCTGCTTTCTTTCTCCAACGGCAGTTGAAGCGCCTCCGCTAAAATTGTTGCAGTTGTCTCAGCTCTTTTTAAATCACTCGTAATCATTTTCGTAAAATGATAATCTTCTTTGTGTTGGACTAAGTAATCTGCTAACGTTTTTGCTTCTCTTTTCCCTTCAGGAAGCAAATCGAGCTGACTCCAGCCACCTCTGTGTTGATCAGAATCTTTCCCATGTCTGACAAATAATATGTTCATGATTTCCTCTTTCCTTTAAATTTTAAGAATTATCCTTGCCAAAAATTCATAGTTCTACTTCTTCTAAATCCTTGACCAAGTGAACGTTTTTAAAAATGGAACTGGCATCTCTGCGCATTTGACCTATATCTTTTGATAGAAAGCGTGCGCTAATATGATTGAGAAGGAGACGCTTGACACCAGCTTCTCTAGCAATTTCTGCTGCTTGCATATTGGTAGAGTGACCGTGATTGCGAGCGATTTTCTCATCTCCTTTACCATAAGTGGACTCGTGCACCAAAACATCTGCATTCACAGCCAGTCGCACACTGGCATGCGTTTTACGCGTATCCCCCAAAATAGTGATAATCTTGCCAGGTCGTGGAGCTGAAATGTAATCTGCTGCTATAATTTTCGTCCCATCTTCCAGTACTACATCTTCTCCATTTTTCACCTTACCAAAGAGAGGGCCAAAAGGAACACCTGCGACTTTCAATTTCTCAGCATCCAACGTACCTTCCAAATCTTTTTGCATAATGCGGTAACCCACACAAAAAATGCTATGATCTAGTTTCTCTGCATAAACTGTAAATTTATCAGTTTCTAAAATTTTCCCTAAGTGTTTTTCGTCAAATTCGTGAAAATGAATCCGATAAGGCAGGCGCGATCCCGACACTCGCAGACTCGTCATGACAAAATTTTTAATGCCAATCGGTCCATATATTTCAATATCTGTTTGCTCTTCATTAGCTTGAAATGATCGAGTGGATAAAAAGCCCGGTAGACCAAAAATATGATCCCCATGCAAATGAGTGATAAAAATCTTTCTAATCTTTCTGGGACGAATCGTCGTCTCTAAAATGCGATTCTGGGTTCCTTCACCACAATCAAACATCCAAATTTCATTGATTTCATCCAATAGTTTCAAAACCAGACTAGAAACATTACGAGCCTTAGAAGGCTGACCAGCTCCTGTACCTAAAAATTGTAGTTGCATATTTTTCTTTCTATTTTTCTTTAATATAAATCATAGCAGAGCGATTCTGCGAGCGATAGTAAAGCTGACCAGCATAGTCTTGAGCCAACTGGATTAGCTCTTCCTGATTGTACCCTTCCAGTTTCAAGCGACCATCTGCTAGCTTATAAAGATCTGTCAGAGCAGAGAGCGGCTGCTTTTGGACTACTTCTTCAGGAATTGCTGGTATCATCCGAATGACATTTTCCTCTTCATAAACCAGATAGTGAGGAAAAATCTGAGCAATTTCAAAAAGCAAATTGGGCTCAATTTCCTCTGGAGTTTCCGGAAAAATCAAGCCAGTTTCGACTTCATTTTCAAAGCAGAAACCATAAGACCTACCTGAAAGATTCAAGCGAATAAAAGGCTTTTCCTCTTCAAAGTTAGGGTGGTCGTTAAAAAGAGCCAATTCTTTACTTAATTCTAAAAAATAATCCGTTGCAGCTTCCGGACTCTTTTTTTGATAGAGTTCCGAAAAATACGCATTTATAACACTTGGCGGTGGTGTGATAAAGGTCAACTTTTGCGAATCGGACAACTTGTCCAAAACATTTCCTAGATAAACACGGTCTAAGCTCGTGAAACCGCCATATTTAAGTGCTAATTTGATATAATCAGTCATAAAATTCTTCTAGTCTCCATTTATTCTTTTCTGCTATATAGCCAGAAATTGTTTCACTTTCTTCCAGATACTCTCTCTTATCAATGATTGCCAGACTTTCCAATTCATGTAACTTATAAGCCTTGCTAGGACTAACCCTGATACGAAAAGGGACAAAAAGTTCTCTCATCTTATTCAACAGAGCATTCTGCAAAACTGTTCTGCTATTTTCATTTTTCGCCGAAATCAGGACATAGGGAGTTAAGGTTGGAGTAAAGTTCTCTGCTTTGTCTGCTTTATTATAGAGGGTCAAGCGAGGAATATCTCGCATATCCAAGTCCTTCATAATAGCCAAGACCGTTTTTTCATGTTCTTCGTGGTTAGGGTCGCTGGCGTCAATCACATGAACTAAAAGGTCCACATTTTTACTCTCTTCCAAAGTGGATTTGAAGCTAGATACTAGCTCGGTCGGTAAGTCTTGAATAAAGCCGACTGTATCCGTCAGTGTCACATTCAGCCTACCTGTCAAATTGATGCTTTTTGTTGTCGCATCTAAAGTGGCAAAAAGCTCGTCCGCCTCATATTGGCTCTTGTTCGTCAAGGCATTCATAATGGTAGACTTTCCAGCATTAGTGTAACCAATCAGACCGATTTTAAAAACACTGGAGTCCAGACGTTTCTCTCGCACAGTTGCGCGGTTTTTCTCTACAATTTTGAGTTGACGCTCAATATCATGAATCTGATTGCGAACACTACGACGATTGAGTTCCAACTGACTTTCACCAGGACCACGGGAACCAATTCCCCCAGCCTGACGGCTAAGCATAATCCCCTGCCCGACCAAGCGAGGCAAGAGATATTTAAGTTGAGCCAAGTGAACTTGAAGTTTTCCTTCGTGACTCCTAGCCCGCATAGCAAAAATATCCAAAATTAATTGCATGCGGTCAATAACCTTGACCCCTAGAATTTCTTCCAAATTGATATTCTGGCGAGGTGTCAGACGATTATTGACAATGACGGTGGAAATCTCATCTGCTTCTACCATACGCTTGATTTCTTCTAATTTTCCAGCACCAACAAAAGTCTTGCTATCATACTTCTCTCGTTTCTGAGTGTAAGAGGAAACCACCTGAGCACCAGCAGTCTTGGCTAAACTGGCTAATTCTTCCATAGACATGGAGAAATTTTCTATTCCCTGCAATTCCACTCCAATAAGGATCACTCGTTCCTGCTGTTTTTCTGTTTCAATCATTCAAAAATTCCTCTATATCCTGCATAATCCGTTCTTTGACATTCGGATCTGAAACCTGATAAAAAGTAGCATTCATGCGATTTCTAAACCAAGTTAGCTGACGTTTAGCAAAGCGGCGAGTGTTTTGTTTAAGTTTATTGATAGCTTCCTCCAAGGCCAACTCTCCGGCAAAGTAAGGGAAAAGTTCCTTGTAGCCAATTCCTTTGCTGGCTTGGACATGTGGATAGTTGTCATAGAGCCACTTCGCCTCTTCTAAAAGTCCAGCCTTTAGCATTAGATCCACTCGCTGATTGATACGCTCATAGAGAATCTCTCGATCATCGTCCAGACAAATCAGCAGGGCTTCATAGTCAGTCTGTTTGTTTTCAAGTTCATTCCCCAAATGAGCAATTTCCAGCGCTCGCATAGCCCGCCTGCGGTTAATCTGGGGAATTTTGATGCCCAGCTCTGCTATTTTGCCAAATAGCTCCTCATCATTCAAAGAATCTAGCTCAGCTCGATAAGCTAAAATCTCCTCATGAGAAGCTGAACCACCCAGATGATAGCCCTCCAGCAAACTTTGAATGTAAAGCCCCGTTCCGCCTGCAATAATCGGCAGTTTCCCTTTTGCTACAATCATCTCAACAGCAGCCTCGGACTCCTTTACAAAATCAAAAGCTGAATAAGACTCGGTCACTTCCCGTACATCTATCAAATAATGAGGAATCTCCTCCTGCTCATCTGGAGTGACTTTAGCCGTTCCGATGTCCAGTTTTCTATACACTTGCTGACTATCACCACTAATAATCTCACCATTGAAACGTTTTGCGAGGTCTATGCTGAGAGCTGTTTTTCCGACAGCAGTTGGTCCTACAATTACAATTATCTTGGTTTTCATCTTTTCCCTTGAAAAAAATTTAATTTTTCGTTACTATATATTATAACATAAATAAAGTTCAGAAAAGGAGAAATCTCATGGCTAAAGGATTTGTTAAAGGTGTTGTAACTGGCGTAGCTGGTACTGTTGCTGCTGTTGCAGGTGCAGTTTATACATTCAAGAAAAAAGTGATTGAACCTGAAGAAAAGAAAGCAGCTTTCATCGAAGAAAACCGTAAAAAAGCAGCTCGCAAACGTGTATCACATTAATAGCTTATATATTATAAAAACTCCAATGGATAACTCACTAGAAAAATGAGTATCTGTTGGAGTTTTTTTACACGTTCTTTCTCATACTATAAAAGACAGTTTTTTATTCATAACGCAAGGATTCGATTGGATCCAATTTAGAAGCCTTATTAGCTGGCAAAATACCGAAAACAATCCCGATAGTTGCAGAAAAGAGTACACTTCCGACAGCAGATACTGTCGTAATGGTTGGAGGAGCTCCGAAAAATGCATCCAAACTATGACCGATAGATGCCACGATAAGAGCTGCTAAAGCAAGCCCAATCAAACCGCCAATCGCTGTCAACACCATTGACTCAATGACAAATTGCATCAAGATATTGCCACGGGTTGCCCCAAGGGCTTTTCGAAGACCGATTTCACGGGTTCGTTCTGTTACCGATACAAGCATAATATTCATGACACCGATACCACCAACGAGAAGTGCTATCCCGGCAATCGCTCCAAAAACCACTTGCACAATGGCAACCTGACTTTGGATCGCAGCCAATTGACCAGCTTGGTCGAACATTTGGTACTCGCCTTCTCTCACACCAGACAATTTTGTCATCAAGCGCGCAGCTGCGCTTCCGTCTTTCAGCACATCATCTAATTTTTTAACATGTACCACGACATTCATAATCTCAGCAACATTGTATTCAGCTGCCAACTGAGTGTTAGCCATTAGTAAATTTCCGTTGTTCATATTGGCTAAGCGATTTCGCGTTTCATTCGGATCTTTATAAACCCCAATCACACGGTAATTATTAGATCCCAGCTGGACAATCTGATTGAGCGCCTTATCTGCACCTCCAAAAAGAATATCAGCTAGTTTCGTATCCAGTAATACAACTCTTGCAAATGTTTGATAATCATTTGATTTCAATGTCCGTCCTGCAACGATTTGGTATTTCTTTACCGTAAAGTAAGTGGAATTGATACCTGTTATAGGAATATTGTCCGCCTTTTTCTTACCATAATTTACTGTAGCGGTTGTGTTATTTGTAACATAATAATTGTCAATTCCGCTAATATCATTAACCGCTTGCTTGACCCAAACTTCTTGGATTTGAGGCTCTTCTTCTGTCGAAACTGTCTCATCACCATTTCCACTTTCAGCATCGTCACGCATCTCTTGATACGTCATAACACCATCACCGTTTTTACTTCTCTTGTGTGAGTAAAATAAGGAAACATCTTGCTGTGCACCACCCAAAACATCTGTGAAGGCATTGGACATACCACTTCCTAGAGCCACAATAACCACAACAGACATAACACCAATGATAATGCCCAACATCGTTAAGAAAGAGCGCATTTTATGCCCCATAATGGAGTTGATTGCAAATTTCCAATTCTGCATCATGCTTCTCCTTTCTTACTGTCTGATGAGATGACACCGTCTCGAATAACGATTTGTCGTTTTGCAAAGGCTGCAATCTCAGGCTCATGAGTGACCATGATAATGGTTTTTCCTTCACGATTTAGCTCCGTCAGCAATTCCATAATTTGCTCACCCGTCTTGGTATCCAAGGCTCCCGTCGGCTCATCTGCTAAGATAATGGAGGGATGATTGACCAAGGCACGCGCAATAGCCACCCGTTGCTTTTGCCCACCAGAAAGTTCTGATGGTAAATGGTGCATCCGCGTTTCTAACTCAACTTTTTTAAGATATTGCTCTGCTAAAGCTTTCCGTTTGGATTGAGAAACCCCTGCATAAATCAAAGGAAGTTCTACATTTTGAAGAGCATTTAATTTTGACAAGAGGAAGAATTGTTGGAAAACGAAGCCAATCTGCTGATTACGCACTTTGGCTAGCTTTTTCTCACTGAGCTTGGCAACTTCTTCACCTTCCAAGTAATATTCACCACTCGTTGGGCGATCCAACATACCAATGATATTCATCAAGGTTGACTTTCCTGAGCCAGAAGGCCCCATAATCGCAACAAATTCACCTTCTTCAACTTCTAAATGAACATCTTTCAAAACTTGAAGCTCCTGATCTCCATTGCGATAACTTTTGCTAACATTTTTTAAATCAATGAGTTTCTTCATACGATTTCACCTCTTGACCGTCTTTCAAGCTATCTGTTGGATTGGTGATAACTTTACTATCTTTTGTCAAACCAGATGAGATTTCTTGATTTTTAGCATCTGCATTTCCTAGTGTCACTTGCACTTTTTTTGCAGTTCCTTTTTCTAGTGTCCAAACATAGTTTTTATTGTTTTCAGAAACAACGCTGCTGACCGGCACTAGAATCCCTCTTGTATTGTTTTTTACTTCAACATTGACGGAAAATCCTTGCTTCAAATCACCAATTTCGCTTGTAATATCTACTGTATAGGGGTATTTTGCTCCTGAATTTGCAGTACCTGCACCAGCTGCTGCTGTATTTTGATTGTCTTTTGGATAATTTGAGATATAGCTGATTTTTCCAGTCCATTTCTTATCTGGATAGACCTTGGACGTAATCGTCACTTCTTGTCCAACTGAAAGATTTGCCAGATTATACTCTGATAGCTCTCCCTTCACTTGCAGGTTTCCGTTATTGACAATATGAACGAGTGTTTGATTAGTACCTGTCGTAGATTTAGAAACATCACGATTGACTTCTACTACAGTTCCATTATTTGTACTGATGACAGTCGTTGCATCTAGTAATGCCTGTGCTTTATTGATATTGTCCACAGCATCTGCGCGATTGTCCTGCAAATCCTTTAATTGAGAATCCACCGAACGTTGTGCAGACGCAGTTGTTTTATTATCTGCCGCTTCATCACCCGTCACATCAACAGTTGTTCCATACGTTTTCAAATCATAAATTTGGCGATCAATCTTGTTTAAAGCACGAACAGCAGCATCATATGTAGCTTGTGCTTCCACACTCTTGTATTGAACTAAGGCTTGTCCGGCTGTAACTTGATCTCCAACATTTACAAGAACATTATCCAAATCGCCCTTTGTCCCGTCATAATAGACATATTGCTCATTGTTAGCCGCAACATTTCCTGACAGCAAAACAGATGAAGCAACTGACCCTTCTTTTGCTTTCTGCACTTGAATCGTTTCTTCTTTATCTTTATCAGCAGTACTATTACCATTAAACAATAACATCGTACCTATCGCTCCTAAAACGACAACCACAGTTATACCAATCAAGCTGTACAACTGCCACTTTTTCAATTTTTTCATCTCTTTCTCCTCCTGATGAAAACGGTCTATTCTTTATATTATAACACATACGATTAAAAATAAGATAACATCTATAAGAAATCCTTTACTCTTTTAACATCCGTCTACCTTCTTTCTAGTTATTTTGTGTTGTATTAAATATATAATACAATAATACAATCAAATAATCAAGCCTTTTATCAATTTTTGTAGCAGATTTTTGCAATCATTTTCTAAAAACGTTACAATAATTTCATACTACAGATAAAAAGGAGACTCGTATGAGAACATTTGATATCATTGCTATTGGGGGCGGTAGTGGAGGAATTGCGACCATGAACCGTGCTGGAGAACACGGTGCAAAAGCTGCCGTTATTGAAGAAAAGAAATTAGGGGGCACCTGTGTCAACGTCGGCTGTGTTCCTAAAAAAATCATGTGGTATGGCGCCCAGATTGCCGAAGCCATTCGCGATTATGGACCAGACTATGGTTTTACTTCGGATAATCAGCAGTTTGACTTTAAGACGCTTCGGAAGAATCGCGAAGCCTATATTGATCGTGCCCGCAATTCTTACAATAATAGTTTCAATCGAAATGGCGTTGAGTTGATTGAAGGTCGCGCCAAATTCATAGACCGCCATACAGTTGAAGTCAACGGCGAGCTTATCCAAGCCAAGCATATTGTCATCGCAACTGGTGCTCACCCTCATATTCCAGCAGTATCCGGAGCAGAATTCGGTGAAACCTCTGACGATGTTTTTGCATGGGAAAAACTCCCTCAATCCGTTGCCATTCTTGGTGCCGGCTATATCGCAGTTGAACTAGCTGGACTTCTTCATGCTCTGGGTGTAAAAACAGACCTTTTCGTTCGTCGAGATCGTCCTCTCCGCAATTTTGATTCTTATATCATCGATGGTCTTGTGGAAGAAATGAAGAAATCAGGTCCTACTCTACATACGCACAAAATACCAGAAAGGCTTGAAAAACTTGAAAACGGAGCGATTCGTATTACCTTCGAGGACGGAACGAGCCACACCGCTCAACACGTCATCTGGGCAACTGGGCGCATTGCAAACACCAAAGGGTTGAATTTAGAGGCGGCTGGTGTTACCCTAAATTCTCGTGGCTTTATAGCAGTTGACAAATTTCAAAATACAGCAACATCGGGTATTTATGCTCTAGGAGATGTTACAGGCGAAAAAGAATTAACCCCTGTTGCTATCAAAGCAGGTCGTACCTTAGCCGAACGCTTATTTAATGGAAAAACTGAAGCTAAAATGGATTATTCTAACATTCCAACTGTTGTCTTCTCTCACCCAGCGATTGGAACAGTTGGCTTGACCGAAGAACAGGCAATTCAACAATACGGAGCAGAAAGTATCCATATTTACACTTCTAACTTTGCTTCCATGTATTCAGCTGTCACCCAACACCGACAACAAGCCAAGTTCAAGCTCATTACAATGGGGATAGATGAGAAAATCATTGGTCTCCACGGAATTGGCTATGGAGTTGATGAGATGATTCAAGGCTTTGCAGTTGCTATCAAAATGGGAGCTACCAAAGCAGATTTTGATGCGACTGTCGCCATTCACCCAACCGGTTCAGAAGAGTTTGTCACCATGCGTTAATCGTAGAGACGCTTCTCATAAATATCTTCCTCCCAGAGTTTTTCCATTTTTATCTCAATAGTCAGAATGGCTGCCAACGTCTCTGACTATTTTAGTTTACACGATAACTTCTTCTCATCCCATAACTTATTCTTTCATTTTATCTGCTAGGGAGTGGGACAGAACTAAAAGTTTTCGATTTTTAGTTCGTAGTCCCACCCCCGCAAGGGTGATTAGGTGCTCTTCCGAGCTTGAACAGTGAATGAAGAGCCCAATCATAGTGCCTTGCTGTACAAGGCTGATTTCCCGCCTTTAACAATTCACTGAATTGTTGGAGCTACGTTATTCGTTTATTACTAAATCTAATAGAAACTGGGACAATTTTTGCCCAGTCTCTCCTTTTTCCTGTGATTTTTTAGTTGATAAAGAGGTACATTTTGTCATGATAATATTAAAGCGATTTTACGAGGAGGTGCTTTTATGCAAAAGACCAAAACAATTCTGACAACTGTCTTACTTATCTTTTTAAATGTCTTTGGACTAATTGCATTTTTGATATTATTCCTTCGCAGTAAAAATAAAAGGAAAGCAATATCGCGGAAAAAGTAAATATTTTGATAAAAAGGTGAATTCAGGCTATGCTTTCGCCTTTTTATTTAACCCTTGACATTTTTCTTATTTGTTTTATAATAGTTACCATATTATAAAACAAAGGGTTACAATTATGAAAAAATCATTTACACTCGTTTTACCAGCAATTGGCGCAGCTTTGATAGCCGTTTTTGCTCAGATTACTATTCCTATCGGTCCAGTTCCTTTTGCTTTGCAAAATATGGCAATTGGCTTAGTGGCTACTATTTTTCATCGAAAAGAAGCTCTATTAGCAGTCGCTCTTTATCTTCTCTTAGGCGCTATCGGTCTTCCTGTTTTTGCAGGAGGAAGCGGTGGATTTCAAGCACTTGTCGGTCCCAATGCAGGTTATCTCTGGTTTTATTTGTTCTACGCCCTAATAACAGCTAGTCTAACTTCCAAAAATAGCAGCTTTTTAACGATATTCGTATCAAATCTACTCGGAGATGCTTTGGTTTTTGTCGGTGGTGTACTTGGTTTAATGTTTCTAGCAGGTTTTCAACTTGATAAAGCTATTACAGTCGGAGTCATCCCCTTCATTTTACCAGATTTCATAAAACTGATTGCAATTAGCTTTATCAGTAGA
Organism: Streptococcus sp. HF-2466; assembly: GCF_015594645.1. Taxonomy (NCBI): domain Bacteria; kingdom Bacillati; phylum Bacillota; class Bacilli; order Lactobacillales; family Streptococcaceae; genus Streptococcus; species Streptococcus sp. HF-2466. Next base: position 54,622 of record NZ_JADNQU010000003.1, on the reverse strand, counting down.
CCTATTTTTAAAAGCTTAAAAGATCATCCCTACTTTAAAAATTGATAAAGTTGTCTCACTCCCATTATTAGAACTCACGTGTTGTGGGTTCTTTTTACATTGCTCAAAAAGATTTTTTCATTTTCTTCTTGACAAAAATGACCAACAGTCCTATTATATTTTTAAAAAAAATAACCGACGGTCACCAAAAGGAGCTCACCATGCCTATTAGAAAAGCAGTCCCAAGCGATATTCCAGCACTCAATAATCTCTTAGAGCAAATCTTGCTTGTTCATCACAACGTCCGACCAGACATTTTCCAAGAGAGTGGTCGCAAATTCAACGATAAACAATTGAAAACACTGATGTCTCAAGAACATACACCAATCTTTGTCTATGAAAATGAAGAAAGTAAAATCTTGGGTCACCTCTTTTGCATCATTAAAGAACCACACAGTCTCGTATTGACACCTATCAAAACACTTTTCATTGAAGACCTTTGTATTGATGAAAATGCTCGTGGTCAAAAAATTGGTGAGCAGCTTTGCCATTTTGCAGAAAAATTTGCCCAAGAAATGGGCTGTTACAACTTAACCCTTAATGTATGGAATGATAACGCTGGTGCCTTACGGTTTTATGAACATCAAGGTTTTAAACCACAAGAAACTATCATGGAAAAAGTTTTTAAAAAATAGGAAAAGTTCATGAATAAGAGAGAAGAGAAGAAAACGGCGACAAAGCAGAACATTACGGGTTTTTCTTCGGTATCAATATTATCGGGGTTTCAATCATCAGTATGCTTAATCGTCGGTTAGTTGATCGTTTTTCTCTACGAAATCTCTTGCGCATTGCCACTAGCTGTGCTCTTGCTTTTGCTCTTTTACTACTACTGTTTAATATTGGAAATTTTCGTAGTCTTTGGGCAGTCGTCTTTCCTATGCTTCTCATTTTTAGTACCAATGGTATCGTTGCAGCATGTTCTACTGCCACAGCTCTCAATAGCGCAGAGGATTCGATGACAGGTTCAGCAGCCGCTCTCCTTGGCTCTCTCCAATACGGAAGTGGGATCCTTTCTTCCTAGCTCCTCGCTCTTTTTTCAGATGGCCACTCCTAAAGCCATGGTAGTAATTATTTTTCTAGCCATTCTAGCTTCTACTCTAATGGCTTGGATAGCACGAAAATAAACTATAAAATAATAAGACAGAGGTGATATGATCTCTGTCTTATTATTTTATCAGCAAATCCAACAAATCTTGATAGGACTGAAAATTATAAGTCGGTTTCGCTTGCGTATGATTACTCAAACTTTTAGGATTATACCAAGCCGTATCAATGCCTGCATTGTTCCCGCCCGCTATGTCTGCTGTCAAAGAATCTCCAATCATTAGAGTTCGATTTTTGTCAAAATTTGGTATTAGCTCTGCTATTTTTTCAAAAAATAGAGCATCGGGTTTTTGCGTGTGGAGTTGCTCAGAGATGAAAATCTGATTAAAATAGGGGGAGATATCCGAGTGAGCCAGTCGACCAGTCTGAATGAAACCGATACCATTGGTAGCAGCGTAAAGTTCATAATCCGCCTCTGTCAAAACATCCAAGAGCTCACTAGCTCCAGTATAGGTCTGACCTTGCTGGGCAATATGTTGCTGGTAATGGAGAGCCAACTCAACACCGTCCTTATCCACACCAAAGTGGTTAAAGAGACGAGAAAAGCGTGTGTTAATCAGCTCAGATTTGGTCAGTTTTTCCTGTTCCAAGTCCCGCCAAAGAGCTTTATTCATAGGAATATAGTAGTCTTTATAAGCCTGGATATCAGCCACACCCTGCTCTTTTAGAAAAGCAGTCAAAGCCAAATCCTCCGCCAAATCAAAATCTAACAAGGTATGGTCAAGATCGAATAGTAGAAATTTGTAATGCAATTTTGCCATTTTCCTTTCTAGGGGATACAAACTATTTATAATTATTTGGAAAATATTCTTTTCCCAGCTGCCATAAATATTGGTCTATTTGTTTAAGATTGAATTGCTCTAGTCCGTAATAACTTCTAAAGGTCAGAATTAGATTTTTGAATTGCTGGTAATCCTTTAACTCAGCATTCTTAAACTTTGCAAAGTGATCTGTTTTTCTAAAGTACTTCAACACCTTTTCAACATAACTATCGTATATGGGATAGGCTAAAGGATTGTGATGCGAGCAATACTTAGTTGCAAAAGAATAGAATTTTCGCTGCACACCTTCTTTTATGGTTATATTTTGAATTTCATTTACTAGAAAAATATCACCACGCTTCAACCTCTCATCAATATCAAGTGATAAAATATGTTTTGCTACAGGAAATATTGAAAAAATATTAGTACTATAAAAGTCATTTAGTGTTGCAACCTTTAACAGAATATCTGAAATATCTGTATTTTTCGGTGATAGTTCAAAAAACAAGCGATCTAATGCAGTTTCTTGTAATTTATAGCTTTCAAGGTTAGCCCACTCTTGCAAATACTTTTCAACTTCCATGACAGTTGGTCTAGGCACAAGCATGGTACTTCGAGAAGTCTGTAAAACAGAAAGAACAGAATCTGTTAAAGAATCATAGGTATGTCTATCGTCATGACGAATAATAATTTCTTCTGTCTCTAGTTTTTTTAATTCATCTAAGATATTCAATGTGTGATTTTCCTCTCCGTAGATAGATTCAGCAAGTTCACGTTGTTTCATTGACCTACTTTTCAAGAGCTCAATAATTGTTTCTTTTTATTCCATTGTTATCTTGAACTTCCACACTATTCCTAGTTATAATTTGCTAGACTTATTATATCATACAGTATTAACAAACAGTGTTTTTCATAATCAGCTACTTCATCTTCAAATTTTGGGCTTATTAGAAAAAAGCTGGAACAACACTCTCTTCATTTATAATCTAAATTGATTTGGAATGACAAGTACACAAAGTGTAATGAGCACTGAAAATATTTCTGCAGCTGGGAAAATCGTCAACGAAAGAATGATTCCTAAAATTTTAATTGCAATGTCCCACTTCATCCAATGCAAACGACTGATATTCAATTGTTCAATTTCTGCTGTTTGATTGACTTCGACCAATGTGTGATAATACCAAAGGACTGAGAATGAAATCAACAGAACAATGACTCCATAAAATACTCGCATAGTAGCATTGTTAAAATTTGAAGCAACTAATTTTGTCATATAAGGGAAAAATAATGAAAAGAAAAGCATGACTATAGCAGCCCAGACTGTTTTTTGACTAATCTTCTCCACTACCTGCGATGAAGAGTGAAAATTTACCCACATGGCACCGAGCCAGAAAAAGGACAATCCATAGGCAAAAAAATTAGTTCTGAGCTCCCATAGGCCTTGTAAATCAAAGGTTCTCGGCTTTTCCAGTTTCAATACCAAAATGGTCATAATAATAGCAATCACCGCATCAATAAAAGCCCTAAACGCTCTTTATCCATTACTTGACGATTCATTTTTCTCTCCTTTTAAATAGTTCTTTAAAATATGTGACATTATACCACTTTTACAGTTGTAAATCAAAAGCATTAAAAAACGGCTTAAGCCGTTTTTTAGTCCTCAACAATTCAATTTGCAGAGAATTTTATGATAAAATTTCTGCTAAATTTGCAATCATATCTTTTAATTGTTTTTCAAGAATTTCAGGGCTAGCAGTAATGCTCATTAGTAAAGTATTTAAAGATTGCTCAAATTGATTAGGAAGAAGGTTCGCATGCGCTGCTGCATATGATATCATTCTCTTCTCGCCGGGGTGGGTCAATTCATTAACTGCAAAAATGATGTCAAAATAGGATTCTAAAAAGGCTGCTACCCGATGATTGACACTGACAAAGTCTTTTCGTTTTGCCGCTTTTAAAATCTGCGTATCATAGGATGGCAAATGCCCGGTTAACAGACTGAAATTTCGTGAAATGATGTTGTCTTTTAATTTTGGAGGAAAAGGAACGTCAAACCGTTTTTTCAATTTTCCGAACTCTCCATTAGCATCATAAAGAATCTTGCAGGTTTTTAAATTGTGCCAAAAGCAAGTGGTGTAGCCATTTCCTGCTTGGTGCTTTTCGACGACATTTTCAATATCTCGCGCAAAATCACGAATATTCCGATAAAGAATATCAATATCAATGTCATTATTTAAGGTACAGTCGTCTTCCAATTCCCAAAATTGATTGCTTATTTCCATATAAGAACAATATTGGGTCAAAATCAACTTCCGACTGTCTTCATCTGGAATGCTCGTGCAGTAAATATATAAATCATAGTCCGAAGTCTCATCATAAGTTTCTCCGCTACGAGATCCGCCTAAGGCAATCGCTGTCACTTCTGGTAAATTGGAAAATGCTTTCCAAAGTTGTGTAAAAACTGTCATTTTCTCCTCCGATATAAAATTTTTCCTTATTATACATTATATTACTACAAGAAAAGACTCCTAAACTTCAATTTAGGAGCTTTTCATGTCTTACCGCACTTCTGCACCAATCGTTTCTTCAAGAGACTTTTGGATTTTTTCCATATAACGAGCTACTTCCTCATCTTCCAGAGTATCCTCTGGATTTTGGAAAGTTAAGGTGTAAGCCATTGACTTCATACCGAGTCCCAGTTTTTCACCTGAGAAGACGTCAAATAATTTGATATCTGTCAAGCGTTTCACACCAGCAGCCTCAATAGCTTCAACGACTTCTTTGTGACTGATTTCTGCTTTCAGAAGCAGTGCTATATCACGTGTTACAGCTGGGAATTTGGTAATTTCTACAAATGGTTTTGCTGGTTGAATTACTTGTTCAATCGCTGTCAAGTTGATTTCTGCTACATAAGTTTCTGGGATATTATAATCCTTAGCAGTTACTGGATGAACTTGACCGACAAAACCAACGACTTGTCCGTCTAGTGAAATAGTCGCTGTACGACCTGGGTGCATACCAGCTAATGCTTGTGTCGCTGTGTACTCTACTTTTAGACCCAGACGGTCAAAAAGTGCTTCCAAAATTCCTTTTGCATAAAAGAAATCAACTGGTACAGCTGGAGTTTGAAAATCCTTTTCAGTAACCAAACCTGTCAAAGCATAGGCAAAGCTGTTGATTTCAGTTGGCAATTCTTCCTGTGGATTCCCCGTTTGCTCGAAGACTTTTCCGATTTCATACAGAGCTAAGTCCTTATTTTTACGTGCTACATTATAGGCAACAGTATCCAAAATGCCAGCTACCATATTTTGACGAAGAACGCTGCGATCTACTGTCATCGGCCACATCAGCTCTGTCAAATTACTTGGATTAGTGCTAAATTGCACAGCTTTTTCAGGAGTAGTCAAAGCATAGGTGATAACTTCTGTCAGACCAGCACCTTCTGCAACTGTACGAACTTTGCGACGAAGTTTTTGGGTTTCTGTCAATTGACCAGCTGTTCCGTCACCTTTTGGAAGAGTTGCTGGTAATTTATCATAACCATAGATACGCGCAATTTCCTCATAAAGGTCTGCTTCAATGTGAATATCCCAACGGCGACATGGTACGCTGACCGTGAATTTCTCTGCATCGCCAGTAAGACCAAAACCAAGGCGACGGAAAACATCTTCAATATCTGTATAGGTTAATTCCGTTCCAAGTACACGATTGACATCTGATAATGTTGAAACAACTTCAACATCTGATGTGTCCACTTGACCCGCTGAGACGATACCGGCTTGTACCGTTGCACCTGCAAGGTCTGCAATCATGCTAGCCGCAGCATCTAGAGCTTCTGTTACTGTCGCTAGGTTAATTCCTTTTTCAAAACGAGAGGATGATTCTGAACGAAGATTGAGACGTCCGCTCGTCTTACGAATGGAAGTTCCGTCAAAAACTGCTGCTTCAAGCACTACACGGCTTGATTGAGAAGAAATTTCCGTTGCAGCTCCACCCATGACACCAGCAAGAGCAACTGGCTTATCTGCTACCGCAATCACAAGATCGCTCGTTTCTAATTCGCGCTCTTCGTCATCAAGAGTTACTAATTTTTCACCCGCACGCGCTTCGCGCACCACAATTTGATTGCCCTCAAAAGTATCTAAATCAAAGGCGTGCATTGGTTGTCCAAAGTAAAGTAGAATATAATTTGTTACATCTACTACATTGTTGATAGGACGAATCCCTGCATTCATAAGCAGATTTTGAAGCCATTTCGGACTTGGAGCAATGGTTACATTTTCCAAAATACGTGCTGCATAAAAAGGAGCCTTGTCCGTTTCAATCGCAACAGAAAGTTGTTCTCCAGCTTGCTCTTGTGTTTCCAACAACGGAAAATCTTTAAAATGAACCGACTTGTCGTAGATAGCTGCTACCTCATACGCTACTCCACGCATTGAAAGCGCATCTGCACGGTTCGGCGTAATAGAAAGTTCAATAATTTCATCATCCAAGTCAAGATAAGGAAAAACGGAATCCCCCGGTACAGCTTCTTCTGGCAAGATTTGAATGCCGTCAGAAAATTCTTTTGGAACAACCGAGTCCGAAATGCCTAATTCTCCAAGGGAACAAATCATTCCAAGGGATTCTAAACCACGGATTTTTCCCTTTTTAATCTTGTAATTATCTGCAATACGAGCTCCTGGAAGAGCTACCATAACCTTGATTCCTGCTCGTACATTTGGAGCGCCGCAAACGATTTGTCGAAGTGCTTCTTCTCCCACGTTCACTTGACATACATGCAAGTGCGTCTCAGGCACATCTTCACAGCTGACCACTTCACCAACTACAATTTTTGACAATCCCTCAGCAGGAGAGCTAACCCCTTCTACTTCAATCCCTGTCGTTGACATTTTTTCAGCTAATTCTTCACTCAGAACAGTTACGTCAACTAGTTCTTTTAACCATTTATAACTTACTAGCATAATTCATCTATATGAGTGCATAGAAATCTTTGAGAACTACTGTTTCTGCTCAAAAATTTTGCCTCATATTATTTCCTTTCTTTTTGAGGCTGGGACAAGTGCCCAAGCCAAGTGCTTTTTCGCTTAATTTAATTCTTTCCGAATGAGCCAGTCAATATCAACCGTTTCACCAGTCGCATATTCATGCTCACTAAAACGTTTAAAACTATATTTAAAGTAAAAGTTTTGTGCCTTAAAATTCTTTTCCCAAACACCTAACCAAACCCAGAAAAAGCCACGTTTGACAGCTTCTTGCATAGCAAAATCAAACATTTCCTTGCCAAAGCCTTGTCCTTGATGAAATTTCAAAACATAAATCCGATGAACCTCAAAAGCATTCTCCATTGAGTGTTCTGCCTCTACGGGCTCAGTCTGTGCTTGCCCCCAGTTAAATTTGAGAAAACCAACAATCTTTTCTTTCTCATCTAGTGCAAAATAAGTCTCCGACTCTACTTGCGCCAAATCCTTCTGAATCTGCTCAAGGGAGAGTTCATGGGTAAAATAATCTTGCATATCTTCCGCTTTGATATAAGGGCCGAAAGTTTCTTGATAAGTTTGCACTTCCAGTTCTCGTAGAACTTCAGCCTGTTCTTCTTTTACTTTTACTAACATAGCATTTATTTAAATTGTTCTGAAAAACGAACATCACCTTGATAGAAGCCACGAATGTCATTGATACCGTAGCGCAGCATAGCCACCCGTTCTTGACCCAGCCCAAAAGCAAAACCAGAATAAACATCAGCATCAATGCCACTCATTTCAAGGACGCGTGGGTGTACCATTCCAGCTCCCATAATTTCAATCCAGCCAGTCTTTTTGCAGACATTGCATCCTTGCCCACCGCATTTAAAGCAAGAAACATCCACCTCAACAGACGGCTCTGTAAATGGGAAATAAGACGGACGCAGACGAATACTGCGGTCTTCTCCAAACATTTTTTGCACAATGAGCTGCAATGTTCCTTGAAGGTCTGCCATAGAAATATTTTTCCCGACAACCAAACCTTCAATTTGATGAAATTGATGAGAATGCGTTGCATCATCCGTATCCCGTCGGAACACACGCCCTGGCGAAATCATCTTCAAAGGTCCTTTAGAAAAATCATGTGCATCCATCGCTCGAGCTTGAACTGGGCTGGTATGAGTACGCAGCAAAATTTCTTCTGTAATATAGAAAGTATCCTGCATATCACGCGCTGGGTGGTCTTTTGGTAAATTCATCCGCTCAAAGTTGTAATAGTCTGTTTCGACTTCAAAACCATCTACGACTTGATAGCCCATGCCAATAAAAATATCTTCAATTTCTTCACTTGTTTGGCTAAGAACATGACGATTCCCAGCAGGAATTTTCCGACCAGGAAGGGTGACATCTACTGACTCATTCGCCAACTGATTGGTAATTTTTTGCTCTTCTAATAGCTTTGCAGATTCTTCAAAAGCAGCAGTCAACACATCTCGTGCTTCATTGACATGTTTCCCGATAATCGGACGCATATCAGCAGAGACATCTTTCATACCTTTTAAAATTTCTGTTAAAGAGCCTTTCTTTCCAAGGACAGAAACACGCAGATTCTGCATTTCTTTTTCATTTTCAGTTGAAATTTTTTTCAGCGACGCCAGAGTTTCTTCTCTAAGCTTATTTAATTGTTCTTCAATGGTTGACATAATTCCTCCAAATATAAAAACCGCATGCCAAACTCCATAAGCGGAGCGTTGACACGCGGTACCATCCGTTTTTATCTGGTTCCCCAGACCTTAATTCTCAATCCTATTGCAAGTGAATTCACCTAGTTTTCATCTAAAGAGCTCTCAGTCTCTGGCTCTTCTCCCTGTCAAACTTCCCCTAAGCTACTAGTCTTGCGGATTCTTATTTAATTAGTTGATATTATACCAAATTTTATAGGACTTGTAAATAGACCTTGTTTAAAAATGCAATTGTATTCGACACACATTATAAACAGTAGTCAATTCTATACTAACTCGCTCAAGTATTCATAGCGCTCATATTTCTCCAAAAGTAAATCGTTTTTGCCATCCAACTCTTTTTGGAGTTCAGCGAGCCGACCGAAGTCCGAAGCATATTCCTGCATTTCCCGCTCAATAGCTGCAATGTCCTCCTCAAGCTTCTCTATATCTCCCTCAATAGACTCCCACTCCTGTTTTTCAAAGTAGCTTAAGCGCTTCTTTTCCTCTCGCACTTTTGCTACTTTTTCCTTTTCCGACTTTTGGGAAATGGCAGAGCTCTCTAGCTCAAACGCCTTTTCATCCAGATAATCAGTATAATTACCGAAATATTCTCTGATAGTTCCCTCTTCAAAGGCTAAAATCTTATCTGCTACTTTATCAAGGAAATACCGATCGTGACTAACAGTCATAACTGGGCCGGCAAAGCTTTGCAAAAAGTTTTCCAGCACCGTTAATGTCGCAATATCTAAGTCATTAGTCGGCTCATCCAACAGCAAAACATTCGGCTTTTCCAACAATAACTTGAGAAGATAGAGCCGCTTTTTCTCTCCTCCGGATAATTTTTCAATCAAAGTTCCATGAGTGGAACGAGGAAAGAGAAATTGTTCCAAGAGTTCGGCAATTGATGTCGTCCCCGCAGATGTCTTAACTTCTTCTGCGACCTCCTGCAAGAAATTGATAACGCGTTTGGACTCATCCAACCCTTCAATTTGCTGTGAGAAATAAGCCACACGAACTGTCTCACCAATGGTCAGTTGACCAGATTGAGGTGCTAATTTCCCAGCAATTAGATTGAGCAAGGTGGATTTTCCAACACCATTATCCCCCACAATCCCAATCCGATCTTTATTTTGAACTAACAAATTGAAATGAGAAAGAATCTTCTTGTCACCATAAGCAAAGCCCACATCTTTAAATTCAATCACTTTCTTTCCAATACGACTGGTTTCGAAATTCATTTCCAAACTACTGTTAGTTGGCTGACCCGCTAAATCTTGCTTAAGGTCATGGAAACGATTGATTCGAGCTTGCTGCTTGGTTGCTCTAGCCTGTGGCTGGCGACGCATCCAGGACAATTCCTGCTTATAAAGCTGTTGTTTTTTATGGAGAAGGGCAGCATCTCGCTCGTCTTGTTCTGCTTTCAAACGGACGTAATCTTGATAATTTCCTTGATATTCAAGCAAATCTCCGCTGTCCAATTCAAAAATCCGCGTCGAAACATGGTCTAAAAAATAACGGTCATGGGTAATGAAGAGAACCGTTTTTTTGGAATTCTTCAAAAAATTCGTCAGCCATTCGATACTATCAATATCCAAATGGTTGGTCGGCTCATCAAGGAGCAATAAGTCATCGTCTCCTAACAAGACTTGCGCTAATTGCACGCGGCGTCGCAAACCACCTGACAGGTCGCCGACCTTAGCAGATAAGTCGGTCAAACCTAGCTTCGACAAAACCGTCTTAACTTGACTTTCAATTTCCCATGCTTGAAGAGCATCCATTTCAGCCATAATCTTCTCTAAACGAGATTGATTGCTTTCATCATAGTTAGACAGCAATAACTCATACTCACGAATGAGCTGCATTTCTCGCAGATTGCTTGATAAAACCGTATCTAGTACCGTTTTGTCGTCATCAAAGTGCGGTTCTTGGGTTAAGTAGCCAATCTTATAGCCCGATTTAGCTGAAAAAGGATTAACGTCCCCATCAAATCCAGATTTTCCAGACAGAACATTCAAAAGAGTCGTTTTTCCAGTTCCATTAACCCCAATCAAGCCAACCCGATCCAAACCATGAATAATAAAGGAAATGTTTTTAAAAACAGTCTTATCTCCCACCGTTTTAGTCAACTTTTCAACAATAAAGTCACTCATCTTCTCTCCTCTACAAAAGCTAAGATAGCTTCAAGACGGTTGTCCAAGGCACCATTCACAATAGCCGCCTCAATCTCAGTCAAGAGCTGTCCTAAAGCAGGACTCGGCTTAAAGCCAAATTCTTTGATTAACAGACCGCCATTGACGACAATTTCATGTTTATCATGAATCGTTAGTGAATCATAAGTAGAATGAATCTTTTCAAAATCAACAGCTAATCCCTGTGCTTGACGAATTTCTTCTGCTTGTATCATCAGTTCCAGTTCAAAACGATAGCATTCTTCCTTATCCAGAAAATGCCTTTGGCGAATATTATAAATCGTGACAATTTGCTCTACGCGCTTTTGAAATTCATTTGAAGTTTTCCAATGCCTGAGGAATTTTTTAACATTTTTTACTTGAAGAGTCATTAAAAGAGTAGCCCAAGCTTGCTCTGAACTCGTAAATTGAAAATCTGCTTTAACATCAAACATCGTTTCCAACTGAGATTGGCTGCTGCGCATGTCAGGCAAATAGTCTGTTGCACCACTGGCAAGCAGACTTTTCAATCCTTTACGCCAATAAGACGCTGTCAGTAATTTGTCAAATTCAATGAAAATCCGCTCTACAGAAATTTTTTCTAATAACGGAGCACACAGTTTCATAGCATTACATGTGTCTGTATCTAATGAAAAGCCTAAGGATGCCTGAAAACGAAATCCTCGCATAATGCGTAAAGCGTCTTCGTTGAAACGTTCCGAAGGTATTCCTACAGCACGTAAGATCTGATTTTCTAAATCAGCCAACCCTTCAAATAAATCAATCACATTCCCTGCTTCATCCAAAGCCAAAGCATTGATCGTGAAATCGCGCCGTTTTAAATCTTCTTCGAGAGAACGAACAAACGTGACATGGCTCGGTCTGCGATAATCTACATAGATATCCTCTGTCCGAAAAGTCGTCACTTCGTATTCATGATTATCTTCTAAGACTAAAACTGTCCCATGCTCAATACCGACATCAATCGTTCGCTCAAAAATACGTTTGGTTTCTTCTGGATAACTAGAACTCGCAATATCCACATCATGAATCGGTCGATTCAATAAAGCATCGCGGACTGAACCACCGACAAAGTACGCCTCAAAACCGGCATTCTTAATCTTCTTTAATACTGGTAAAGCCTCCTGAAATTCAGAAGGCAGATTTTTTAATCTCATAACAAATATTCCAATCCGTAGACAAGCTCTTTTTTCTTGACCACTTCCTTAATACCTAAATTCACCCCCGTCATGAAAGACTTACGATCGTACGAATCATGACGAAGTGTCAGTCCTTCACCTTGACCGCCAAAGATGACTTCTTGATGAGCCACCAATCCTGGTAAACGAACCGAATGAATGCGCATGCCGTCCATTTCTGCACCACGTGCTCCTTGTAATAACTCTTTTTCGTCCATTGCACCTTGATGCTTCTTGGGGCGAACCTTGCTGATCAATTCAGCTGTTTTAATCGCTGTGCCGCTCGGCGCATCCTTTTTCTGATCATGATGTAATTCAATGATTTCCACATCTGGAAAATATTTAGCTGCTTGCGTTGCAAATTGCATCAAAAGAACCGCTCCCACAGCAAAATTAGGAGCAATCAAGCCTCCTAGCTCTTTTTGACGAGAAAACTCAACTAACTCTTTGATTTCATCCGATGTAAATCCAGTCGTTCCGACCACAGGTGCAAAGCCCTGCTCTAATGCAAAACGAGTATTTTCATACGCCACTTTAGGAGTTGTAAAATCAACCCATACATCCGCTTCTATGCCACTCAAATCTTCTTTCTGATTAAAAACGGGAACACCAGCTACTTCTTTTTCTGGAGTAAGTGGGTCAAGCAATCCAACGAGCTCTAATGCAGGATCTTCTGTCACCATGTTATAAGCAGCTTGTCCCATTTTTCCTTTGAAACCAGCAATAATGACCTTTATACTCATGGAATCCTCCTTAAATAATCGGAATATAGGCTAAGGCAATACTTCCAGCACCCAAGTGAGTTCCAATCACACTACCAAATGTCGCAATCGGAATCTCTCCAGAAACACCATCTTCTAACAATAATTGATGTAAATGTTCTGCTTTTTCCAGTGCATTTCCATGAATAATCATCACTTGGTAATTTCCTTGTGCAGTTTGCTCTTTGACAATCTCAATCAGGCGTTTCGTAGCTTTTTTCTCGGTACGAATCTTTTCATAAACCTCAATGACGCCCTCGTCATTAAAGTAAAGAATCGGTTTGATACTGAGCAAGTTTCCCAGAATTGCAGCGCCATTCGACAAACGACCGCCTTTCACCAAATGATTTAAGTCATCTACCATGATGAAGGCACCAATTCCCTTGATTTGAACGTCAAGATTGCTCAGAATTTGCTCAAACGCTAACCCTTGTTCAGCCCAGTTTAAAATATGCTCCACCATCCTTCCAAGCGGCGCACTTGTGATTTTTGAATCTGGAAAAGCAATTTCTAAACTTGAAAATTCATCTTTCAAATACTGGATATTTTGATAAAAGCCAGAAATGCCGCTCGATAAAAACAGACCAATGACATGAGTATAACCTTGCCCTTCTACTAAAGACAGAGTGTTCACTAAGCTGGCGATACTCGGTTGGCTAGTCTTTGGCAATTCACTAGAGGCTGCCATTTTTTGATAAAATTCGCTAGCAGAAAGATTCTTTCCTTCGATGTACTCAACCCCGTCAATACTAACGGGAATATCTAAGATAAATAAATGCTCATTTTCGATGACTTTGCTATCCAAATATGCTGACGAATCAGTAATTACGGCTAATTTCATGCATTAAAACTCCAAATTGATACCTGGTAAATCCAAGGCGATTTCTGTTACTTCATAGGTCAAACGATTTAAGACGGACAAACTTGGACGAGCTAGTTGTTCCACTTCGTCCTGCTCAAATTCACTTGGCTCATTGACAATTTTCCCCATGATATGGTTGACTTGTGAGATTGTTCCACTAATTACAAAAGCATCAAAGACAATCATAAAGCTCACAATTACAACGATAGAAGTTACTTGTCCTTCTTGATCTTGATTTAACAATTGAAAATTGACATCCACTTTTGTTTCTGGGGTTCCGTTTTCTTTTTCCCACTCTAAATTACGTGCGTCATAGTGATATTGACTGACAAATTCTTTTTCGCGTTGTAATTCCATTTCATTTCTCCTCAAAATATGCGTTATTAAAATTATAACATATTTTCCAGCGCCTGACTATTTTAATCAGTATGAAAATCATCTCCTTTCAATGTTTCTTTTAGATTAAAAAAGGAGCTAGAGAATTTTTCTCCAACTCCTAGAACGATGAAACTCATCATTATTTATTCAATGGTTTGCGAAGCGCTCCGAATAACACACCACTTACAATTGCGCCAATCAAGATGAAGATGATATAGAGAAGAGCATTTGAAGTAAGTGCAATAACGAAGATACCTCCGTGTGGTGCCATGAGTTTAATACCAGCCATGCCGACAAGTGCGCCTGCTAAGGCTGAACCAACCATAAAGCTTGGAATGGCACGGGCAGGGTCAGCAGCACCAAATGGAATAGCACCTTCAGTGATGAAGGATAGTCCCATAACAATGTTTGTCAAGCCTGAATTGCGTTCTTCTTCGGTAAATTTATCTTTGAATAAAAGCGTTGCAACAAAGACTGCTAGAGGAGGAACCATACCACCAGCCATAACCGCTGCCATTACAACTGAACCACCTGTTGAAACAGTTGCTGCAAGAGTTCCTGTACCAAAGATATAAGCCGCTTTGTTGAAGGGACCGCCCATATCAATAGCCATCATACCACCTACAACGAGTCCAAGGAGGACAGCTGAACTACCAGATAAGCCTTCTAGGAAACTATTCAAGCCAGTATTGATAGCGGCCATTGGAATATTCACCAACAACATCAAGAAGCCAGTTAGCAAGGTTCCCAACAGTGGATAAAGTAGAATGGACTTGATACCCTCAAGCGACTTTGGAAGACCACTCAAGGCTTTTTTAAGGAAGTTTACAACGTAACCTGCAAGGAAACCACCCACTAGGGCTCCAAGGAAACCAGAAGGTACACCAGCAAGTGCAAGAGTAGCTTTCCCACCTTCTGCAAATGGAATTTTACCAAAAGCAAGACCTGCGGAAGCCATACTACCTGCTACAAAACCTGGCGCTAAACCTGGTTTTTCAGCAATAGAATAAGCGATATAACCAGCAAGTACAGGAAGCATAAAGCCAAAGGCCAAGCCACCAATATTCTTAAACATAGCTGCCAACTCATGATAAGTACCGAGATTTGCCAATTGATCTTTTGGTACTCCCATTGCTTGGTCAATCAAGAATGCCACCGCAATCATGATACCACCGCCAATAACGAATGGAAGCATTTGGCTAACACCACTCATTAAGTGTTTGTAGAAACCGCCTGCTGCATTCGCTGAAGAGGACGCAGCTGCTTTATTGGCTGCATGATATACTTCTGCTTTTCCTGACAATGCCAAGTTAATCAACTCTTCTGTCTTACGAATACCGTCAGCAACTGGGCGGTTAATCAATGGCTTGCCGTCAAATCGATCCATTTCCACAGCTTTATCAGCCGCAATAATAACCGCTTTTGCTTTTTGAATATCTTCTGCGGTCAGTTTGTTTCCGATACCACTAGCACCGTTGGTCTCAACCTTGATACCAACTCCCATTTCAGCCGCTACCTTTTGAAGAGCTTCTTGCGCCATATAAGTATGTGCAATTCCCGTTGTACATGCTGTTACCGCAACAAGAAAATCACCATCTTTGGTTGCCGGTGCTACCGTTGTAGGTTCTGCTGCTTTTTCAGATGCTTGGTCAAATAATGCAATCACTTCATCTGGTGAAGTTACTTGACGAAGTTTGTCTGCAAATCCATCTTTCATCAGGTACTGTGACAATTCTGCAAGTGCAGCCAAGTGAGTATCGTTCGCTCCTTCTGGTGCAGCAATCATGAAGAACAAATCTGTCGGTTGCCCGTCTAAACTTTCATAATCCACACCTTTGTTTGATTTTGCAAAAAGAACGGTTGCTTCTTTGACTGCCGCATTTTTACTGTGTGGCATGGCAATCCCGTCGCCCAAGCCTGTTGACGTTAAAGCTTCACGAGCCAAGATTCCTTCTTTGAATGTTTCAAAATCTGTCACATAACCGTGGTCAACTAAACTGCGAATCATTTCATCAATAGCAGCTGTTTTTTCAGTTGCTTGTAAATCAAGCAACATCACATCTTTTCTCAGTAAATCCTGAATTTTCATATTTTTTCTACCTCTACTTTTTCATATGTTTCGTTAATAAAAGCGGCTGTTGCCAAATCATCAGAGAAAGTCGTTGCCGTTCCGCAAGCCACTCCCCATTTGAAGGCTTCAACAGCATTTCCTGAACGAACAAATTCGCCAGTAAAGCCTGCAACCATTGAGTCACCAGCTCCAACAGAATTTTTCACGATTCCCTTGATTGGTTTTGCAAAATAAGCTCCGTCCTTTGTTACCAAAAGCGCTCCATCACCTGCCATAGAAATAATGACATGTTGCGCACCCTTGGCTAGAATTTCACGAGCATATTTCTCAATCTCATCCAGCTTTTCCAGCTTCACTCTGAAAATATCACCAAGTTCATGGTTATTCGGCTTAACCAATAATGGCTGAAACTCTAGTGAATCAATAAGTGTTTGTCCCTCGAAATCACAAACGACTTGTGCTCCAGTTTGCCTCGTCAGACTAATTAACTCTTTATAGACGACATTGCCTAGATTTTTATTGCTTGACCCTGCAAAGACAACTGTATCTTTCTCTGAAAGCCCTGAAAGAATATCTTTTAAGGCTGCCAATTGCTCTGGTGAGACAGTCGGACCCGTTCCATTGATTTCTGTCTCAGCGTCTGCTTTAATCTTAACGTTGATACGCGTATCCTCTGACACTTGGACAAATTTAGTCGCAATCGCTTCATTTTCCAAGGTATCAGTAATAAATTTTCCAGTAAAGCCACCGATAAAGCCAGTCGCTGTATTGTCAATTCCCAAACGTTTGAGCACACGACTGACGTTGATGCCTTTTCCACCAGCAAATTTATCATCGCTCTCCATACGATTCACGCTTCCAACATTGACCTTATCCAAACGGACAATATAGTCAATAGAAGGGTTAAGCGTAACAGTATAAATCATACTTCAATAACCTCCGTTTTTTCTTTTATCTTTTCCAATTGCTCATTGGCGCATGCACTCGTAATAATGCTAGCACGTTTGATAGGGGCGACTTTCACGAAAGAGGAATGACCGATTTTTGAAGCATCAGCTAAGATGTAGGTCTGCTTGGCGTTTTCAAGAATCGCTCGTTTGACTGCTCCTTCTTCCATATCAGGCGTTGTATAGAAATTTTCATCAATTCCATTCATACCAATAAAGGCTTTGTTGAAATTCAACTGACCAATTTGATTCAAAGCAACACCACCAATACTAGCATCTGTTGAGCTTTTGACAACTCCTCCGATAATAACCGTTGGAATGTTTTTCTCAACTAACTTTGTAGCATGGTGAATGGAGTTGGTCACAACCGTCATATGTTTGCTTGAAAGCTCATTGATTAACAATTCATTTGTCGTTCCAGCATCAATAAAAATAACATCCTGTTCTTGTATCAATTCCGCCGCTTTTTGAGCAATTCGTAATTTATCTTGAACGTTTTTGATAGATTTTTCTTGATTGCTTTCTTCCTCTTGAAGGAAATGAATGCTTTCTGCTCCACCGTGAATCCGGCGCAGTTTTCTTTCATCTTCCAATTCGTCTAGATCTCTACGAACTGTTGATTCAGACGTATTTAACAAACGAACTAATCTATCCAGAGAAACAACTTGATGATGATTGATTTCCTCTAAAATTACCTGTTTGCGTTCTGATTTTAAGATAGACCTCACCTCTTCCTGCAATCGTTTACATATTTATTATACACCAATTCATTTCAAAGTCAAGCATTTTCTTTCAAAAACTATCACTTTTTTAATAAAACAGCAAAATGCAATAAGAAAAGGCTGAAATTCACATTCAACCTTTTCTTTTCTATACTGTTATACTGTCGCTTTGATTGCTGCTTCAACAGCTGCTTTTTCTTTGTCAATCAAATCAATACGAGCGGAAATTTCTTTGATTCCCATGCTGATGTTACGGCTAATTGCCAAATCAGATAATTGTGGTTCAAAGAAGGCCTTGTATTCTGCCAAGCGTTCACGCGTCTTGAAAGTACTTGCTGGATAAATGACAAATTTATCAAAACTCATATCTCCACCAAGAGCTGCTTTAATCCAATCCCAATTGTCACGTGCCCAAGTCCAGACAGTTCCTTGTGTGAAATCGTGTTGCAAGAAAGTAAAGTACCAGCTCATTGCTAAATCCTGCGGTTTTACAACATCCTTATTTTTCCATTCTTCTAAAAGATGGGTGAGGGTTGTTTCGTCCTTGGTATAAGAAAGAGCCGAAGCCAATTGACGTTGGAAGTTGCCATCAACCGTTGCAATGTAGGTTGCTAGATATTGATCAGTCAATTCTTTTGTCTCATGGTGTTTGATTTGGTTAATCAAAATTTGCAAACGAGTAGCTGCTGGAAGTTTTTCCAAGTTTTCTTTGTATGCTTCAAAGATTTGGCTTGCTTGTTGACTAGCTTTCTCATCATCAGCCGCAATCATATTCGCTACAACAATTTGACGAACCAATTCATCTTCATCTGTTTCGCCTGCTTTAGCTTCAAAACCAAGTCGGTCAAAGTTAGCTTGATTCAGCTTAACGAGTAATTTCTTGAAAGCAACCTCTGTTTCTGTTCCTTCATCCACAAAAGTCCGCAAGCTATTTAGTACAGCCTTCACAGCAGATACTACAAGATAAGACTTTTCATTGGTCAATTTTTCGATAACTGGGATTAAGTCTGCAAATGAAACAAAACCAGCTTCAGCCAATAAACGACGTTCTTGCACCACTTGCAACTTACTTGTATTATCCAAGTCCGTAATAGTTGCTAAAATATTATCCAACAATTCCCCTTGATAATCAGTAATGTAATGCGCCGTATTTTCTGTATTGAAGCGAAGTGCTCCTTCATTTTGCGCTGCCAGAGCTGCATAATTTGGAATTTCAAGCGTTTCGGTTTCTAAAGTATCTGGAATACCAGTCCAATTACTATTCAATGGTACAACCCATAGACGACCTTTTTCTTCTTTTTCACCAATAAAGAATTGTTTTTGAGAAATTTTGAGAGTATCATTTTCCACAACCGCTGTTAAAACTGGATAACCTGGTTGTTCTAACCACGAATCCATAAAGGCTGCCACATCACGTCCTGAAGCTGCACCGAGAGCATTCCACAAGTCACGACCAATCGTATTACTGTATTGGTGTTTAGCAAAATAAGCATTCAAACCTTTTGCAAAAGCTTCATCTCCTAACCAACGACGAAGCATGTGCATGAGACGACTTCCTTTGGCATAGACAATTGCTGGGTCAAACAAGGTATTGATTTCGTCTGGATGTTTTACTTCCACATGGACAGATTGAACACCGTCAGTCGCATCCCGTTTTAGAGCCAGAGGAACGCCACTTGTTTGGAAGTCCTCAAAAATGTTCCAAGTCGGCTCAATAGCGTTCACACAGACATATTCCATCATATTAGCAAAACTTTCATTGAGCCAAAGGTCATCCCACCATTTCATTGTAACCAAATTACCAAACCATTGGTGAGCCAATTCGTGAGCAATCACAAGAGCTACTTGCTGACGGCTTGTAACAGTTGAATTTTCATCTACTAAAAGATAAACTTCACGATAAGTGACCAAGCCCCAATTTTCCATAGCTCCTGCAGAAAAGTCTGGCAAAGCTACATGCAGAGATTGAGGAATCGGATATTTTACTCCGTAGTATTCTTCATAAAAATCAATAGAGCGAACTGCAATATCTAAAGCAAATTCCAAATTTGAAACAGGGTGAGCTTTGGTAGAGTACACGCCGACCAAGGTACCATTCTTCGTTTTTGCTGTAACACCCTGTAAATCACCAGCCGCGAACGCCAAAAGATAAGACGACATGCGAGGAGTCGTTGCAAACTTCCAGATGCCAGTTGCTTTTCGATTTTCTACATCAACTTCTGGCATGTTTGAAAGTGCGATTTCTCCTGCTTCTTGGTCAAATTTCAAAGAAAGGTCAAATGTAGCTTTTGCTTCTGGCTCATCTACACTTGGAAAGGCTTCACGTGCAAAATGACTTTCAAATTGAGTAGAAAGAACTTCTTTTTTGACTCCATCAACAGTATAGTAAGAAGGATAAATCCCCGTCATATTATCTGTAATTTTACCTGTATAAGTCAGCGTTACTTCAACAACTCCTGCTTGACCAAGCTCAACGTAAACTGCTTCATTTTCATTATCTACAGAGAAAGGACGAGCTTCGCCAGCTACCTCAACGGACTGGATTGCCAAATCCTTCTGATGAAGAGAAATTTTTTCACCTTTTGCTTCTCCGCTAATGCTGACCTTACCTGTGAACGTTTTTTGCTCCCGATTCAAATCTAAAAAAATATCATAATGTTCTGGAACAAATGTTTCAATAAAATGTGCAACTGCTTGCATGTATGTCTCCTTAATAATATAATCTGTAACTATTGTAACATAATTCACGTGTCCTAACACAATTTCTCTATCGTTTTCCTCATTTTGTGATAAAATAGAAATACGTTACTATTTTAAGGAGAAATCATGTCTGAAATTTTTGATATTACGATTGTTGGTGGGGGGCCTGTGGGTCTTTTTGCTGCTTTTTATGCTCACATGCGTCAAGCAAAAGTGAATTTGATTGATTCGCTACCTCAGCTCGGTGGACAGCCAGCTATTCTCTATCCTGAAAAGAAAATTCTGGATGTTCCTGGTTTTACCAATCTAACAGGTGAGGAATTGATTGAGCGTTTGATTGATCAAGTAAAAACATTTGAAACAAGCATACATCTCAATGAGACTGTATTAGATATTGAAAAAAACGATGAATTATTTACCTTAACAACTAGCAATGGGAAGCACATTTCAAGAGCCATTTTGATTGCTATGGGAGGTGGTGCTTTTAAACCACGCCCGCTGGAGCTAGAAAATGTAGACCAATTTGAAAACATTCACTATCACGTGTCAAATATCAATCAATACGCTGGACAAAACATTGTGGTTCTAGGAGGTGGTGATTCTGCAGTGGATTGGGCACTTGCTTTTGATAAAATCGCTCCGACACATATCATCCATCGTCGAGACACCTTCCGTGCTTTAGAACACAGTGTCAATGAACTAAAAGCTTCTACTGTCACGATTAAAACACCATTTATCCCAAGTCAACTTATAGGTGAAGGAAACAAACTCACTCATCTTGAGATTACTAAAGTGAAAAGCAATGAAACAGAGCTCTTGCCGCTTGATCAGCTTTTTGTCAATTATGGCTTCAAATCATCTGTTGGAAACTTAAAAAAATGGGGAATAGAACTCAATCGCCACAAGATTATCGTCAATAGCAAACAAGAAACTTCTGTCGCAGGTATCTATGCTGCTGGCGATTGCTGTAGCTATGACGGAAAGATTGATTTGATAGCCACAGGACTAGGCGAAGCTCCTACAGCTATCAACAATGCTATGAACTATATCTATCCCGACCAAAAAATACAGCCAAAACATTCGACTAGTCTTTAAAAAGCAAAAAGAAGCTGGGGCAAAAGTCCGACCTCAAATATAAAAAGCGAACAAAACTAGTTTTCTGGTAATCAGAATTCTGCTTTGTTCGCTTTTCGCATTTAATTATAGATTTGAAGGGCTTAATAATTAAGATTTTTAAAAATTGAAATCTTTTTGTCCCAAACTCTTTTATATGTGCTTATTTCACACTATCCATTTTTTCTCGGCAAGCCTTTTCAATGAGTTCAAGTTTTTCAACACTTTCCTTTTCATCTTTACCAATTGAATAGATGTATAGTTTGATTTTAGGTTCGGTCCCTGACGGTCTGAGTGCATACCATGAACCATCTTTAAAGTAATATTTCAAACAGTTTTGTTTTGGAAAATCAAGGTAGCCATCTTTAAAGTCAATCACTTTTTCAAGTTCCATTGCTCCAATTGTTGTCAAAGGATGTTCTCTAAATTCTTCCATCATGCGACCAATTCGCTCCTGACCTTCTACACCTTCTAACTCAAGCGAAACTTGTCTTTCATTATAGAAACCAAATTCTGCATAGATATCATTTAAAACATCTAACAAAGTCTTACCCTGTTTCTTAAAGTAAGCAGCCATCTCCACGATCATCATAGAAGCACTGACAGCATCTTTGTCTCTAACAAATGTTCCATAACAGAAACCGATACTTTCTTCGTAACCGAAAACATACGTTTTTTCTTTAGTACGATCATATTCGTTGGCTTTGCCACAAATATTTTTAAATCCAGTCAGGGTTTCTACTGTTTCAATACCATATTTCTTCGCAATCGCTCTAGATAAATCACCTGTAACAATAGATTTCACCATGACAGGATTTTCAGGCAAGTTATTGAGAGCATGTCGTTGTGAGAAAATGTAATAAGAAAGCAAAGCACCAATCTTATTTCCATTTAAAAAGACATAATCACCATTTGCGTCTTTTACTTCCAAAGCAACACGGTCACAATCTGGGTCATTAGCAATCAAAATATCACAATCATTTTCTTTTCCAAGTTTTTCAGAATAGGCAAATGCTTTTGGAAATTCTGGATTGGGATAACCAACTGTTGTAAAATCTGGATCAGGAAATTCTTGTTCCTTTACGACATAGATATTTTCAAATCCTCTTCTTTTCAGAATTTCTCTGACAGGAATATTTCCTGTACCATTCAAAGGCGTATAGCCAACTTTGATAGATTTATCAACATCTTCATTGATTGTTAGATTGAGAACTTCTTGGTAGTAATCTTCTTCAACAGATGCATCAATATAATTTGCAAGACCGCTTTCCAAGGCTTCTTCAAAAGGAATGGACTTAATGTCTTCAAAATTCACAATTTCATCCATATGACCTGCAATTTGTCCTGCAATATCATCTAAAATCTGTGAACCTTCTTCCCAATACGCTTTATAGCCATTGTATTCTTGTGGATTATGGCTAGCCGTTACCATAACTCCTGCTTTACAGTGCAATTTTCTAATTGCATACGAGCACATTGGCGTAGGATGAATCCCATTGTAAATATAGGTTTTGATTCCGTGAGCAGCCATGATAGAGCAGGTCAACTCAGCAAATTCTTTTGATTTATATCTGACATCATAGCTGATTGCAACACCTCTTTTAATCGCTTCTTCACCATGGTCTTTCAAGGTTTCAGCCAATGCCTGGGCTGCTTTTCCTACCATGTATTTATTCATACGGTTGGTACCAGCACCCAATTTCCCACGAAGACCAGCGGTCCCAAATTCAAGACCCTTGTAGAATCGATCTTCGATCTCAGCTTCATCATCCTGAATAGACAACAAATCAGCTTTCGTTTCTTCATCGAAGAAATCATTGTTTAGCCATTGTTCATAAACTTCTTTGTAGTTCATATAACGACTCCTTTTAATATATTATTTCTCAATAATTCCATTCTATACTACCTTTTCGTTTTTATCAATCCTTTTCCCAATTTTTCTTTAAAACGCTTGCAGTTTTTTGTTTAAAACAGTTATTTATATGTAAACTTCACAGATTTTATCTCTCTGTGGGTGATTGTTGATTAGGTAAATTTTAATCAATAAATTGAATATCATTCTCATCTAATGCAAGAATATCCTGATAAGCAACATCTAGCTTAGATAATAGATCAACAGACTTAACGTAATGCGCATGTAAAAACAAGACTGCAGGATGAACTTTCTCGAATTCATAGTCTGGTGCCTGCTAAAGCTTGATATCATGGTAGCAATATTACAGGAGACATATTAGAAACTACTTAACTTGTGCTAATTTGTCTTGATAATTTTCTTCAATAGCTTTAGCAATAAAATCTTTTTTTATTTTTGTAATAAATCTAATATCATTAAACAAGTGAAAAATAGTTGAAATATATCCCCCAATGTCTAATTTTTTGATTGCATCTTTCGCCAACTTTTCATTCTCTGTATATACAGCAAACAATTCAATACTACCAATTACGATTGCATTTACCAAAGGCGCTATGCTTTCAGAAATTATAATAACTTTTCTTGTTCTCACTTCATGTAAAGTTACATTTTTCTTTAGTGATTGAAGTAACTGATCTTTAGTTATCGTTTCGTTATTCTTTTTATTTTCTTCGCAAATAATCGTAATTCTGTGAGCAACAGAAATTACGTAATTAATCATCTCTGCTAATGCTGTCTGAACTCCGATTGATCCCAAAAAATCCAATTTCGCATAGTCTATTCCTGACTCACATAATTCCTTGATAATATCCGAATCTACCAACAACTGCAAAAATGGTAAGCTTAATCCTTCTTTCGAATACTCGTCAGATTTAATATGGTAGGCTTTCTTAATAAATGCTAGACCTATTGTTGCCTTTGATTCTTTATATCTTTTTACCGTATATTCAAACATCTTTATCGGATTTGCCTAAGCTATAGCAGCTGGCTTACCCGATGTGTCCTTTCCTACATGTAATGTACGAAATGCATTGTCTTTTCCAAGTGACATAGTATTTGTTAAAATATTACAAGTTCCAAATGAATAATCCAACCAAGGATCATGTCCTAATGTCTTGGCTCTATGATTCGTTCCGCTAAGCTTCACATTAAATTTTTTTGTACCACTCACCACATCGTATGGAACATGATTTATATCTGCTATTTCTTGAACTGAGGCATGATAATATCTTGAACCCTTTGTTTTGTCGCTCTCCGCCTTATTCTTCATAGTACTTGCTTTGTCTTTATCATATACAGATTTCTTAGCCTCATCAGCGGTAGTATTGTGTGACGGTCTATCCTTCTTATTTTTGAACGCATCAAAATTAACAGAGGGTTGTAAGAATTGACGAATCATTTGTAATACTACTGCAATAAGAATAAAAAGAGCATCAGTTTTATTCAAACCTGTTTGACTTTTGAACTCACTTTCAATATCATCGTATTCTTTCTCAAGTTGAGCCAGATCCTCCTCAGATAACAAATCTTCCATTCTTAAAATCGTATCCATACCCTTGGCTGTTAACATACTCTACTAAAGAGGCATAATTCGAGATCTCAGGAAGTATATTAATTGATTCGACAACCGCTTCGCTACCAGTCATCTTCTTATGAGTATCCATAAGCTGTTCTGCAAAATCACTAGAATGATCAGCCATAAATTTCATGACCATTATCATCTCTTTTTCTCTATACGAAATCATATTTATGTCTCCTCATTCAAGGCCTTATTGATTACAGATGCTGGACAATTTATAGCATTCAAGAGTTTAACTAAACAATTTATCTGCCTTTCTAACTCTTGTTTTTCAGCATGCATTTTATTATATGCATCAAACAAAAAATCTACTTTTTCTTCCAAGTCTTTTTGTAATTTATACTGCTTCAAAATAACTTCGTTATATTTCAAAATTCTCTTATTTACATCTACATTAAGAAAATCATCAATCTGTATTGAAATATCTTGTGCAAATTTCTTTGTTTTTTCTTTGTATTCAGTGAATTTATTACTCATATCTTTATGCATTATTTCATCTAATTCTGTTACACGCTGTTGTAAATTAGAAATCCAAATGGTAAGTTTCTTTTTTCCTTCTTCAAGTTTCTTCTTCTGCCTCATTGATTCTTGGTTATCTTTTTGATATCTTTTTACTTTTGCATTCCTTAACATTTTTAATGCGAGTGGCAATGCCAATGCTGGAATCGATACAATATTTAATCCAGTAATCATTCCTAATCCCAGTCCGCCAACTGCCATTGCCCCTCCAGTAGCTAGCCCGCTGGAAAACATTCCTGTGGTAACTGAAGTTCCTACTGCTGCTGCGACCGTTCCCCGACTATGGATGCATAACTCATATATTTTTTTGTAACATCTGATTCCTTATTTTCGAGATTTTTAACCAATGAGGGTAAGGATGATTCTTTTAGTTCCACTGGTTTAGAAATAGAATTAATATAAGATAAAATTTCTGTTGCATCATCATCAGCTTGTTGATACGCCTCTAAAATAGCTTCAATAGTTTCTGTACTCTTTTCCATATTCTCCTCCACATTTTTACTATTACGCTCTAATTACCTTCTAGATAACCTTTTTTATACCCTTTCTCCTAACTATTTTATATCTTCCTTGACTAGCAGAGCAACACACTCAACATGCTCACCATTGTCCAAACCAGTCTTAATAACATCTCCAACATCCATAATGTTTTTTAAACCTTAAATAAGATTTAGATAAATTTGTTTTTATTTGTAGGTTAAACCATCATGAAATGTCAATTCACAGATAGTTTTACTTATATATTTATACAGTCTTTTTGTATTTATAAATCATCCTCTTAAAATCTCGTCTATCTGCTCCGCTTCGATTTGTTTTTGTAAATCATCAATTTTTGTTTCAATATAGTTTTTATGTTTTATCCACTTTAAACCTATAAAATTTGGTAACAATGATTCGAGAAATCCAATCCAAGCTGAATACATAGGTACTGCACTACCTGACCAACTACAAGAAGTAGGTGTTAATGGTATTTTTTCAAAGTCTTCGAACAACGGATTATTCTTAAGAAAGAGCAAGATATACTCTTTTTTTCTTTTGAACTCTAATTTTGACACAACTGAAAATAGGCAATACATTTTTGCTTCATCATTGAAGAATCGTTGAATACATTGTCGAATCCACATATCTTGTCTTTCTAACAGCTTTTTCTCATTTTGCTTTGGCAATAATAAAGATTCTAAAAAATACGGTACTGACAACCTAGAATATTGACGGTTTCTTATCAACTGCTCAAAGATTTTATTATATATTTCTACAAAATCGTCCAAATCAAAAAAGCAACAATGCTTTTCTTGATGGTCACTAAAAGAGTCACTATTTATTAAATAATCTATATACTTGTCCAGTATAGAAGGTCTAACCGAATATATTTCCTTCAAAAATTGTCCGTCATAATCATGATGTTTATCATATGACAACATAGCATAGTATATTTCTTCAAGCAATTCTAAATTGCAATTAAATTTCTGAATCACTTCCCTTGGTGTATTATGATGATAATTAAATAACAAGCCAAAATAAATATCCACGATAAAAGAGGAATACTCTTTTTTATCCAAAATAATTTTGCAACCTTCTATTAATGCTAATTCATCTATTGCATTATACTTATCCAGAAAATCTACATCACGCATTGATGATGAGGTAATATATCTGTCAGAAGTATCTTTCAAAAAATCATAAAGCCCTTGTAAATGTTTTTCTGTAATTAATCCCGGCGGTAATTCATGATAATATGCATATGTCCAAGCATTTTTCTGACTATATTCTTCACTAATAATAATTTCATACACTTCTGAATCGGATAATAATGAAAATAAATTGTCTACTAGATGGTATGGATGTAAATTGTTTGGTGTATCGTTTTTGATATAATATTTAATTGCATCAACATACAAATCTGCTTTATCGGAAATAGCATCAAAGGCAATGCCTAATCCTTCACCAACCTCCCAAGATGAATGGTTATCTATCCCAGAAATACTGCTGCAAACATAGATTAACTTCTTAAACATTTGTAAATCACAATTCAAAGTGTAATGATTAATTGATTGCTGCTTTCTTTTTCTATGTTCTTCATAACCAGTTCCTTCATAATCTGGTCCTTTAAGAAGACAATATAATTGAAAACTCTCTCCTTCAAAATATTCAGAAAACAGGGATGAACAAGAACAATTCATTCTACTAAAAACTTGCACTATTTTGTCTGCTAAAAGGCAATTTGTCAATTTATCTGGCAGAAAATTGGACTTCAAAATCGATTGAATATATTTTAAATCAAATTGTAAAACAGGAATGCTTACATCGTCGATAGTGCCACCATAAGAACTGAGGATTTTCTTCACTTTTGCTCTATATTTTTCATTTTTGCTTAGAGAAGATAAATATTCCCAAATTAACTTTCGATATTTTTCAACACCTTGAGATATAACTAATGGAATTTGATATATGGTTAATTTATTTTTTCGTCCTTCCTCAGTCGGTGAAAAATACAATTTCAAAAATTCTTCTGCTATTTGCAAAAAGAAACTAACAATAAATTCTTGTTTCCAGTCATCTGAATATTCTTTTATTTTTTCAAGAAATGTTATTTGAGTGTAAAAATCATACCATATGGTATCCCTATGAATCCCAAAATATATATTGACTGCATGATAAAATTCCATAAATAAATCTGGTCGCTTTAGATAATACTGAAAAAACAAATCACAAGCGGTTGGCAAATCAGACATATCTGCAAATCTACCAAGAATTTTAATGATATCATTTTCTACATGTTTATAGTTTTTTCTTTTTTCAGTATCTATATCGCTCCATTCACAAATCACTCTTTCTTCAGATTCAATTTCATTTTGCAAAAGCAAAAGTGTTTCCGTAGGATTAATACGAAAAAAGACTTTTACAAATTCAAAGAAGATTGGCGATTTTTCTGTTGATAATTCATCCCATAATAACTTTATTTCTTTCTCAAAAAAATTTAAAAGCTCTTTATTTCTAAAGATATTAAGTAACGTATTGACAGAAGATACAGTTCTCTCTTTATAGCTTGAAAAGCAAGCTTTAATCATTTTCGACAAACTAAGTAATCTTTTGTCAACGAAAATATATTTTAACAAATAATTAGACAAACATTGATCAGAAAAACGAACGGCTTTATCATTACAAATATCGACAATCTCTCGCTCGTGAAGCATACGGATATTTTCAATGAAACTATCTCGATTTAACCCTTTTTCCTGTAAAATTGGTAAAAGTGCATCAATATAATCTAAATGAATTGCTTCAAGAAAAGCAATTATACCAGAAGTTATACACAGATTTTTGTCTATAAAAAATTGATTATTTTCTAAATTAGAACCATAATAGTCTTCATATAATTGTGACACATCATCAATAGACTCCAAACGATTTGAACTGCATGCTACTTTCCCAGCAAGTATAGCAATACGAGCATTTCCTTCTGCAATTCTTATAATTCGTTCTTGATAGTCTGAATTCAAAATGCCCAATGAAGTTTCAAGTAATTCCTTAATCTCATTCTCTGAAAATACATTTACATTCACAATTTCATAAGAAGTGATTGCTCGAACATCGTTTATCACTTTTTGAAGTGCATAATCCCTTACTGTAATAAGTATTTTTACATTATATCCCTCTGGTTTCATACTAACGTATCGGATAATATGCTGCAGTCCTGACAATTGATTGGCATCATCAATAAAAAGAAAATAATCTCCTGGTTTATCTAAAAAAAGTTTTAAATCCTCGTATATTGGTAATGCATTACTATGAATACAGTAAGTCTTTTCATTCTTAGCATCTGCATGATTTTTTACATAATGCAAAGCTAAACGTGTTTTTCCCGTACCTGATGAACCACTAAGTATAACAACATCCACTTTAAGATAAGCATTGATGATATCTTGAAATTCTTTTTCTCTGAATAGAAATTTAGTGTCAATTGGAGCAGCCATTCTATTTGCATTGTAACTATTAATAAATTCATCATATGATTGAATTTGATCTGTACTTATTGATATTCCCAAAAAATCACGTGAAAGATTATGATGGAAAAGATATATATCTTCTGCAAGCTTATCAATTCCGATAATTACAAGCTTAACTCCAACATCTTCACACAGTTTTTTTACTTCACTATCTTGAAAGGGTGTAAGGTTTGATGAAGTATGACAATAAATAATTTCAGAGATTTTGTCATATGGAACACCTGTCTTTGCTGTATCAAGACATTTTTCAAGGTCATCCCTAATTTTTGCAAATAAGTTTGTCCTTTGAGTTGTGTATTCAACAAAAACATACTTTTCATTTGATGCAATAAAATATGTATCAGGTGTACCTAAAGTGGTCTTTCGTGTACCTGCTTCTCCACCAAGAGATACTATACTCGGATAGCCCGTTTTATATAAATAAGAATCACAAAGATTTTGAAATGAACCTGCATCCAGTTGTAGTATTTTTTGTTTAATACTTTCAATATTAGCCACTGTCTATAATCCCCCCTATTGTTTTAATATTACAACATCTTAAAGTACTTCAACGCATCCAAAATAGCTTCTTCCTTTTCAATTGAGCACTGTAGAACTTTCTGGTTCTCGTTCTTTGAAATATTATAGTGTTCCCTAACTTCTAAACCATGCTTTTTCTTAACTTGTGCAATGTACAGAGTAGATACTTTAACCCCAAACTTTTCCAAAACATAGTTTTGAATTTGTTTATATGTTGCCTTACTTTCAGCACTTGTTAAATCCATATCATCCATCGGAAGTTCTACACTAATATATTTCTTAGAATCTAGTTTTGAAAGCAACACAATTGTCTCCACATGATGCGTCATTGGAAACAAATCCACGGGCTGAACTTTTGTGAGTTTATAGCCTAGTTCTTGATAGAGCTTGATGTCACGTGCCATGGTGGCGGCATTGCAGGAAATATAGACGATTTTCTTTGGATTCATACTGACGCTTGATTTGATAAAACTTTCAGTCAAGCCTTTACGTGGTGGGTCGACCATGATGATACTAGGTTTTATACCTTGGTTCAGCCATTTTTTGATAGCATTTTCTGCTGAATCACAAATATAATGGGCATTGCTAATACCGTTTAGCTCAGCATTCTTTTTGCTATTTTCAACTGCTTGGGGGATGACCTCCACGCCATAGACTTCTTTGACATGTTTCGCAACTGACAATCCAATGGTGCCAATCCCCGAATAGGCATCCACTACAATATCTTCTGTATTCAACTCAGCGAAATCAATCGCCGTTTGATACAGCTTCTCTGCCATCTCTGTATTGACTTGGTAAAATGCTGGGGCAGCAATTTGAAAGTGATTCTCTAGCATGCGGTCAGTAATATAATCTTGTCCATACAGTACACGAAATTCCTTCCCCAAAATCGCATTACCTGGCTGGTTGTTAATATTTTGCATGACAGACTTAATAGCCGAAAATTGCGCGACTAATCGCTCAATTAACTGATTTATACGGAAAATTTTGGGACGAGTTGTCACTAAAATAACCATGATTTCACCAGAGTAATGTCCACGACGAACCACAATATTACGAATCAGACCAGATTGCTCTTTCTCATCGTAAGGTTTCAGGTCAAAACGACGCAGCAAATCCCGCACTGCCAAAACGACTTGGTCAATAACTGAATCCTGAATATAAAAATCCTCAATTGGCATTAAATCATGCGAATTTTTTCGGAAAAATCCCGTTTCTAGCTGTCCATTGACACGGCGAACAGGAACCTGCGCTTTGTTTCGATAATGTAGTGGGTGCTCCATACCAAGGGTTGGTGCCACTTCGATATCTGCAATTCCAGCAATCTTGTAAAGACTATCTCTAACTTTCTTGGTTTTAAATTTCAATTGCTCACTATATTTTAGATGCCCAAGGTCAGCAATACCTGTCCTCAGATAAGCCACATCAACATCTTCGTTTCGATAAAGGGATTTCGTCAGATAGGCTTCTACCTTGCCAAAACCAATTTTTTTATTGACTTTCAGTATGCGCATACGGATACGTTCCGTAGGCAGAGCATTCTCTACAAAGAAAACCACCCCCTCTGCCTTAGCCACTCCTGCACCGTCATGGCTCAAATCCACAATTTCAACTTCTATCACATCATTCTTTTTTAACATATATTTCTCTTTCTATCAGCTCTGCCATTTCCCAAAAAAAGAAAGCGACCGCATCATCACTTTCTATTATATCATTTATCTGAGTCCTAATTGTGCTAATTTTGCTTTATAGGCTTCAAAATCAACTAGTAAGCCTTGACCGCCATACATATCATAGGCATCTATCCAATCTCCATTTTCAGGAATGGTCACCTTTTCAACACCATTACGAGCGTTGGTAAGAGAAGACAAGCCGTGCGTTAGTAAAAAACTATACGGAACATTGGTCGAGGTTAAAGCAAATACTTTTCCAAGCGCTTCAGAGCCTGTAAAAAGCTTCGTTGGGTCTTTGACTTGCTGAATAATCGCGCTCATCACCTCTTGTTGGCGACGTGTTCGGCCAAAATCTCCTTCGTCATCTTTACGGAAACGCGCATAATTCAAAAGCGTGCGTCCGTCCATTCGCTGTTTGCCAACCTTAATCGTCTGCTCTGGGACCACGCCGTCTTTCATATTGAGGTCATCTGGCACCTGAACTTCACTCACTTTTTCGCCATTGATAGTCGAGAAATTCGCATTCATTTCAACACCATTTGGGAAAAGGGTATCGATAGCTGTCGCAAAGGTCGAAAAGTCAACCAAGGCATAATATTTAACGTCAATATCAAAATTGTCTTTCAGCACTTGACGTACCAATTCAGCGCCTTGATTGTTATTTTGCTCCCCAATGGCATATGCTACATTTAACTTTTGATCATAACCAGAACCTTGACTCACTCCATCAATGTGAACGAGCGTGTCTCTCATGAAACTGACGAGTTTCATTTTTTTATTTTTTCCACCAACATTTAAGACCATGATTGAATCGGTCCGCGTTTCAGAAGAAGATTGACCAATTCGTCCATCTGTACCCAAAATAAGTATATTCACGCCGTCTTTGGTATCTTTCCCATTAAAGACTTCTGTTTGGGCAGCTTTGGCATTTGGGTTATTTTTTGAAGTGTTCAAGCCTTTTATAAACATGAACAACATGCCCCCTACAATGAGAACCAAAATTAAAGCAAGCCAAGCTAGAATCCGCTTCACACGTATTTTTCTATGCCGCTTTTCCTTTTTAGGCTTGGGTGTATTTTCTACAACACTTTCAGCCACATTAGTTGATACACGTTCTGATTTAGAACGTTTATTACGGCGACTTCTCTCTGGATATTGAGGGAGTCCCTGCTCGGTGTAACCAAAATTCTCAGGCACTTGTTGGTCAGAAAAGGTAGCTCTTGCTTCACGAGCTGACTCTACCCTTTGGTCTCCTTCTTGCTTTCTAAGAAGATATTGATATTCTTTTTTCTCGCGTTCATTTAAATAATGGATATTTTTGTAAAGATAGTCCAGTCTCAACTGCTCATGGTGGCTGAGATTATCTGATTTTTTATCCATGATTGCTCCAATCTACTGTTCTGAAATAGTATAAACGGTGTAATTTCCTAAAATTTTATAAGTAATGCCAATTGCTTCTAGCTCTCTCATCGCAAATGACACTAAATCCTCTTTTTCATTATTGATGTCCACAATGAAAAAATATTCTCCCAAAGCGGTCTTCAACGGGCGGCTTTCAATCTTTGTCAAATCAATCCCTCGCCAAGCAAAAGTTGCGAGAGCTTTGTATAAAGCACCGGGCAAATTGTCTGGCAAAGTCAAAGCAAGCGTGAGTTTCTTTTCCTTAGGATATAATGGCAAAGTCGGAATCAACTGTCCCAGCAACCAAAAACGGGTGAAATTCTCGTCCATTTCTTGAATATTCTCTGCAATAATCTGCAGACCGTATTCACTAGCTGCACTCCTTGGCGCAATAGCTGCATAATTTTCTTCTGGATGCTGAGCCACAAAACGAGCCGCATAAGCTGTACTAGCCGTTATTTCGATTTTAGCTTGT
Organism: Streptococcus sp. HF-2466; assembly: GCF_015594645.1. Classification (NCBI taxonomy): domain Bacteria; kingdom Bacillati; phylum Bacillota; class Bacilli; order Lactobacillales; family Streptococcaceae; genus Streptococcus; species Streptococcus sp. HF-2466. The sequence goes on along the minus strand of NZ_JADNQU010000003.1, from coordinate 21,024 downwards.
GGATAATGCTGGCAAACATATTTTTTCCCCTGCGCAATTGCCTGCGGATGAGAAAAGATTTTTTCTATTGGCTTATCAGCTGCCGGTGCCAATAATTGTTGTTTGATTGGCTGGACGATTTCTGCCACAGCATGAATGGCTGCCTGATGAAAAAGGTAGTCCAATGTTTCATGAACGCTTCCTTCAATTGAATTTTCAACTGGCACTACAGAATAATCCACTTCTCCTGTCTCGTAGGCTTTTACAACTTCCGTGATATTTTCAAAAGCCACTAACGTATCTGCTGGAAATGCTTCTTGTGCCACATGATGAGAAAAAGACCCTTTCGGACCTAAAAATCCAATTTTCATTGCAACACCTCCACGATTTGTTTTGGTGTCAAAGTAGTCACATCAATAACTTTTGTAGCCACTTCTTCATACCAAGCCTGACGTTGATCGAAAAGATTTTTCAAATCAGCTTTGCTATTGTTCAAATAAAGTGGGCGCTGGTGTTCTTGATCCTCTTCAAGACGCTGGTAAAGTGTCTCAAAATCCGTTTTTAAATAAATATTTTCAGCGTTCTGCTTTAACAACTCGCGATTTTGAGCATTGCTGATGATGCCACCACCGGTTGAGATGGCTCGTTCTGACTGTAGCAATTCTTTTAATAATTCACTTTCTTTTTGCCGAAAAGCTGCTTCGCCATACTGCTCAAAATATTCTTTAATCGGCATTTCCAGTCTCTCTGACAAAAGCTCATCCATATCGATAAAATTTTCATCTAGCAAGCTAGCAACCGTTGACTTTCCAGCCCCCATGAAACCAATCAAAATCTTAGCCATGAAGTAAGTCCTCCAAATCATCAAAGAAATTTGGATAGCTCGTATTGATAGCTTCGGCGCGCTCCAACTCGACTTGACCGTCCTTTACCAAAAGAGCTGCAATAGCTGTCATCATGCCAATTCGGTGGTCGCCAAATGTATGAACTTTAGCACCGTGAAGAGACGTTTTCCCTTTGATGATCATGCCGTCTTCTGTCGGAGTAATATCAGCCCCCATGCTATTTAGTGCATCTGCCACAACTTGGATACGGTCTGTTTCTTTTACCTTTAATTCTTCCGCATCACGAATCACCGTTTGCCCCTTAGCTTGAGTGGCCAGAAGTGCAATGATTGGCAATTCATCAATTAAACGTGGGATAATTTCTCCGCCAATTTCTGTGCCGACTAATTCAGACGTCTCTATCGTTATGGTGGCAGACTTAGCAATATTGTCTACATTGGACAAGTTTATATTTCCCCCCATAGCCTTGACAACATCCAAAATGCCAGTCCGTGTTTCATTGATACCGACATTTTCCAAAATAATCTTAGAATTAGGAACGATAAGTCCTGCCACTATCCAGAAAGCCGCACTAGAAATATCTCCTGGTACCAACACATTCTGCCCAGTAAACTCTTGCCCACCTTGAACGCGGATTTCCTTTCCATTGACAGAAATCTGACCACCAAATTGTTTAATCATATCTTCTGTATGATTGCGGGTCATTTCTTTTTCCACAATGACAGACTCGCCTTGAGCTTGTAAAGCCGCAAATATCAAAGCAGATTTAACCTGAGCAGACGCTACAGGCAAGGTGTAATGAATAGACTGTAAGTTCTTATTCCCATGAATGGTGAGCGGTGGCAAATCACGCTCGGTTCGCCCAGCGATTTGCACCCCCATTTGACGAAGAGGAATCGTTATGCGATCCATAGGACGTTTAGATAAACTATCATCACCAAACATTTCCGCCACAAAATCCTGCCCAGCTAATACACCTGAAATCAAGCGAATAGAGGTTCCAGAATTTCCTATATTCAGCTTGTTTGTCGGCGCTTGAAGACCAGCAAAACCCACTCCATGAATCGTTACTACATTGCCATCATCTTCAATTTGAACACCTAAATCACGAAAAACTTGCATGGTGGATAAAATATCTTCACCACGCAAAATATCATGAACCGTTGTCACTCCCTTGGCCAAACTACCAAACATAATCGATCGATGACTAATAGACTTATCACCCGGCACACGAATGCACCCAGCTAATCCCTTTGCATTTGTACGTAACTGCATAGAAAACCTCATACCTGATTCTTTTTACATATTGTACCATAAAAAGAGAAGGGAAACAAAAGGGAGCGGGGAAAAAGCTTCATTTCGTGGAATTCAACTTTTCCTCACCCTCTTAAAATTATAAACTTTCTGCAAATTTTTGCTTGATGAATTGTGCAGAATACGCTAATTTTTCTTCCTCTTTTTCCGTTAAACTAAGTTTGACTTGCTCAACAATTCCCTCACGTCCTACAATCGCTGGATAACTCAGGTAGGTGTCTAATGGCTGATAATAATTTGATACTGGCAATTCTTCATGCGAATCCGATACAAGGGCTACTGCTAAACGGATAGCTGCGCTCGCAATACCATAAGATGTGTATTTTTTGCCATAAAAGACGGTATGCCCTCCTTTAAGGGCTTCTAGAGCAATTTCATCCAACTCCTCGACTGAAGCAAATGTAGAAATCGGTTGCCCTTTTATCCGTACTTGGCTCCAAGCTGTAAATTGAGAATTCCCATGTTCTCCAAGATTGTAGCCATAAACACTTCGAGGATCGACACCAAAGCGAACACCAACTGCACGTTTCATACGAGCTGTGTCCAGTAGCGTTCCCGTTCCAATAACACGCTCTTTAGGCAGACCAGTATAGTGTTGATAAAGACTAGTAATGACATCTACTGGATTACTAATAACAATGATAATCCCTGTAAATCCAACTTTTTTCAATTGTTCAGCGACAAAAGGAACTTCCTTGGATGTAAAGGGTAATTCCGCAAATCGATCGGCGTTGGGGTTATCTTGTAATTTGATATTGCCCAGTGCTGACACCACCACATCCGCATCTGCCAATGCCTGATAATCATTAACAATAATATTTGCGTGATGATTCAAATTTGCTGCAGCGTCCTGAAAGTCAAGTGCATCTGCTTTGACTTTCGCTTCATTTTTATCAATCAACACATAATCATCAAAAGCACCTTGCGCAATCAGACCATGCGCGACTGCGGCACCAACATTTCCCATACCAATAATCACAATTTTACGTGACATAAAGCACCTCCACAAAATACACCGTTCAGCTTCATCATTAAACTGAAAATCTGTTTAGTTGATACATTTCATTATACTCAGAAATTAGTAAAAAACAAGTATTTAGTGGGAATATTCAGAAAATTCTCGCTAATTTGTTGAATCCTTTCTTCTCCTATGGATTTCATGCACATAAAAAGCTGACCAAAATCTTGAATCAGCTTGAATCATAACCTTATTTCAACAATTCTTGAACCGGATCAAAAATGATACGTTCAATATCAGCCAAGTAAATAGACAATTGTTGTTGTTTATTGAAAAATTCAGTCAGGGCAGGATTGCCTTGAATCTTATCCCCAAACGACTTCATCTTGTCTTGCACTTCTTGCGTTGGCATTTGACCTGATTGCGCCATGCCCTGCAGTTCTTGCTGGAAAGCTAGATAGTCTTTTAAAAGACTCTTTGCTTCACTATCAGCATCTACTGCTTTTTTGCTTTCGACAACAGCTTTGTACTCAGGAAGGTCTCGCAGAGTACGGCTTAATTCATTTGCTAAATCATAAATATTTGACATAGTCTTCCTCCTTAATCTAAAAAGACTTGATAGTGTGTCTTTTCTCTTATTATTTTAGCAGATTTTTCTAAATCTTCGCGATTTTTAAAGGTGATTTGCAAAATTCCGTTAATATCTTCGCGATTTTCTTCATTGATGTGAATGTTAACAATGGATGTTCCCCTTAGAAGTTCCAACACTCCTAAAATAGCATCTTCTTCATCGGGAACATTGATAAAAATGTCATAAAAGCTATCCACACCTGCTCGTTTATGAATTTCCATAGCTTTTCGCACTTGGCGACCATGCTGAAAGAAATTCCAAATCACATCTTCATTTTTATTCTGAATGGCACCTGAAATAGTATCCAAACGATTCTTAAAATCCTCTATCCTCTCTAAAATAGCATCTGGATTTGTCAACAAAATCGAAGTCCACATGCCCGGCTCACTTTCTGCAATCCGTGTCATATCACGAAATCCTCCAGCAGCGAAATACTGCGTCATCTCGTGTTGCTGAGTATAGGCAGCGGCTTGATCCATAAGACTAGAAGCGAGAATATGCGGGAAATGGCTAATTTGACTGGTGACACGATCGTGCTCTTTGGCATCAATTTCGATAAAGCGAGCATGCAGACCAGATAAGAGATTCTTCATTTCTGCTATCGTGCCGTCTTTCGTCAAATGAGACGGAGTAAAAATATAATAGGCATTTTCAAAGAGATTTACATCTGCTGCACTAGCACCTGACTTATGGCTACCAGCCATTGGATGAGCACCTATAAAGCGAATGGTTTTCTCCTTTAGAGCTTCTTCAGCAGCAGCTACAATTTCAGCTTTGGTAGAACCTGCATCTGAGATAATCACATCTTTTTTCAAATCTAGAGTTGCTAATTGCCTGATAAACTCAATGGTTTGCTTGATAGGAACAGCAAGGATAATCACATCTGCCAGAGGAGCAAATTCGGCAAACTGATTGGTCACTTGATCCACCATGCGTTTTTCAAGGGCAATTTTTCGGGATTCTTCGCCACGATTGTAACCTAATATAGTATAGTCTGGATGATCACGTCGAATTCCAAGCGCGATTGATGAACCAATCAAACCAAGACCTGCAATATAAATAACTCTCTTTTCCATGCTTACTCCTTACTTTGGCTCAACGATAAATCCCAGAATAATCGACACTAAAATAATAACCATAACAATCGCTGTGAAAATCGTATACATTTTATCTTTTGTTTTGACAAAAATGATAAAAGTTGAAATCACTCGAAAAATCGGTGTCAAAATAAGCATAAAAGCCCCTAGTAACATAAACGTCACTGCATCAAAAATGGAATGGCTCTTCACATAGGCAACTGGATTAAACTGTTCCAAATTCTTTAAAGAAATGACCTGCTGACCACTAAAAAGGTAAAGAACCAAGCCAATAAACATAAAAAGAATGGAGAGAAAAATCCCTATGCGAAGAATTTTCCCCATGACCAAATCCAGCTCTTCTTTTTCTTTTTGCATTTTATCTGTCATTGCATACCTCGTATAAACATCTGCACACCCAGAGCTAATAAAGCGACTAGAAAAATCCAGCGCAATACTTTTACAGGTACATAAGGCATGATGCGGCTTCCGATGAAAGAACCTGCTAAAACACCCAAGGCGATTGGTGTAACTAATACCGGGTTGATTTGTCCTATAAAAAGGTAAAAGATAGCTGAAGCCGTTCCTGTCACTCCCATCATAAAGTTAGAAGTTGCTGAACTAGCTTTTAAAGGCATTTTCATAACAGTATCCATGGCCAATACTTTGAAAGCACCCGCACCAATTCCTAAAAGCGCCGACATAACACCTGCAAAGAACATGACAACAGAGCCACCAGGGACATTGGTCACTTGATACTTGATTGTTTGATTGAGACCTTTGTCAAAATATTCACCACCAAGATTTAATTTCTCTGCGATAGCATCATTGTGACTCACATTCTGATTGTCCTTTTTATCATGAATCTTCTGGTACATATTAAATGCTTGAAAGAGCATGAGAACGCCATAAAGTAAGAAAAGGACTTGTGAATCTGTTATCACTGATAACATAGCACCTACAAAAGCTCCTAAAGTCGTAAAAATTTCCAAAAACATGGCAATTCGCAGATTGAGCATATCATCTTTGAGATAGGCAATCGCAGACCCTGAACTAGTTGCTAAAACTGCAATAATAGAGGCTCCTACCGCATACTTAATGTCTACTCCAAATAAGAGAGTGAGTACAGGCGTGATAACAATTCCGCCTCCAAGTCCTAATAAAGCGCCCAAAATTCCTGCAAAAATTCCGACCAAAGTCATTGTAAAAATATAGGTGAGCATTAAAATCCTTTCACATAATCGCGGTGTTGTTGAACGGCTTCTTTTAATTCTTTCAGATTGTCTGAAGAGAATTTCTCCAAAACCTCAGTTGCAAGCACTGTTGCAACAACAGCTTCCATAACAACACCAGCAGCTGGAAGAGCTGTCGGATCGCTTCGCTCCACCGTTGCTTTATAAGGCTCGTGTGTCTCAATATCAACGCTCATAAGTGGCTTGTAGAGAGTTGGGATTGGCTTCATCACTCCGCGCACTACGATAGGTTCTCCGTTGGTCATACCGCCCTCGAAACCACCTAGATTGTTAGTACGACGAGTAAAGCCGTCCTCTTTAGACCAGATTATTTCATCCATCACCTGACTGCCCTTAAGCCGCCCTGCTTCAAAACCAACTCCAAATTCCACACCTTTAAATGCATTGATAGAAACCACTCCTTGAGCAATTTTAGCATCTAGTTTTCTATCCCATTGAACATAGGAACCTAGTCCAACTGGCACACCACCGACAATGGTTTCAACAATTCCACCAATCGTGTCACCATCTTTCTTTATCTGATCAATATAGGCTTTAATTTCCTCTTCACGTTCTGGATTGACAATCGAAACTTCTGACTGACGAGCACGTTTCTTGATTTCAGAAACGGTCAGATTTTCCGGAACCTCAATGTCAATGCCACCGAAAGTTACGATATGACTAGCTACCTCAACTCCGATTTCTTCTAAAAGACGCTTAGCAACAGCTCCCACCGCAACCCGCATGGTCGTTTCACGCGCAGAAGAGCGCTCCAATGAATTGCGCAAGTCGTCAAAACGATATTTCATACCGCCGACCAAATCTGCATGACCTGGACGAGGTTTGGTAATCTTGCGCAGCCCTTTTTTCTTGTTCTCCACATCTGCTACATTCATGATGTCCAACCATTTTTGATGATCTAGATTGGTCACATTGAGTGTAATCGGCCCCCCCATGGTTCGCCCATGCCGAACACCAGAAGTAATTTCCACTTTGTCACTCTCTATTTTCATACGAGCTCCACGACCGTATCCGCCCTGACGACGTTTCAATTCTGCATTGATGTAGTCAGCTGTCAAAGGAAGCCCAGCTGGCACTCCTTCAATGATAGCTGTTAAACGCGGTCCATGTGACTCCCCAGCAGTTAAATATCTCATTCCGTTACCTCATCTGTTGTTGCTATTTAGCACTTACTTTTCTAAATAATCTTTCATTTCTTCTAAAGGAATCTGATGAATGGCTGCCCTGCCTAATTCTGGAACAATGACTAATTTGATTGTCTTGCCCCGAGCTTTCTTATCATGAAGTAAGGCATGATAGAGTTCTTCTTGTCGCCAAGGTTGATAATCAACTGGAAGCCCAAATTTGCGACACATCTGCTCAATATCTGTGGTAATTCCTTTAGGCATCAGCCCCTTTTTTTCTGCTACACGCGCTACCTGAACCATTCCAATAGCCACAGCTTCTCCGTGCATGACTTTGCCATAACCAGCAGTCGCCTCCACTGCATGACCAATCGTATGTCCAAAATTTAGATAAAGGCGCACACCATTGTCAAGTTCGTCTTCCACTACTAGCTTTCGTTTGACATTGCAAGAATGATAGATGATACTTTCTGCGTGCTCCAAAATGGATTTTGGACTACCATCCATGTCAAACAGTTCCTGCCACAGCTCCACATCCTCAATCAAACCATACTTGATGACCTCTCCCATGCCTTCAATCAATTCACGTTGCCCTAAAGTTTTTAAAACATCTGGGTCAATCAGAACCCCGTCCGGCTGAGTAAAAGTACCCACCATGTTCTTAGCCCACGGCGTATTGACTCCTGTTTTCCCACCAATCGAAGAATCTACCTGAGCCGTCAAACTCGTCGGTATCTGTACAAAATGAATACCTCGCATATAAGTTGAAGCTGCAAAGCCAGCCAAATCACCAACCACACCGCCACCCAAGGCAACAATACCATCACTGCGAGTCATCCCTACTTTAGCGAGAAATTCATAAACTTTATTGACCGTTATTAAATTTTTACTAGCTTCTCCTTCCAGAAAATCAAATACAAACACTTCAAAACCAGCAACTTCTAAGCTACATTTAACCGTTTCAGCATACAGACTTGCCACATGATTATCTGTGATAACAACGACCTTTTGAGCTGACCATAAACTTGCCAGCCATTCTCCAGCTTTGGCTAAAGTACCTTTTTCAATGACAATATCGTAAGGATGATTGGGAATATTCACATTTAATTTCATAGGCAACCCCTTATTTGTACTTTTTTTCCAATGCCTGCCAAATTTCTTTCGTTGGCATTTTTTTTCCTGTCCACAATTTGAATGCTTCTGCCGCCTGATACAACAACATTCCCAAGCCATTCACTACTTCAACTTCTTGTCCTTTTGCCCATTTTAAAAATGGGGTTTCAAACGGCTGGTAAATCACATCTGCCACAAGAAGTGAATGTGGTAAACGAATACTGCTTGGTATCGGTAAAGCCTTACCGTCCATGCCTAAACTGGTCCCATTGACCAATAAAGCGGAAACATTAATTTTTTCTTGCAATAATTCTTGATTTTCTAATGGTAATACCCAAATCTTCGTTGCAGTTTTCTGCTGAATTTTCTTCATTTTCTGTGAAATGCGTTCAAAAGAGGAATGGCGCGTAAACACAAAAATCTCCTCAGCACCATCTAGAGCTGCCTGCACAATAATCGCTGTCGCAGCTCCACCAGCTCCAAGCATGACCATTTTTTTGCCTTTAATGACAAAAGAAGGCAAGCTCATAAAAAATCCCTTGCCATCTGTGTTATAACCAATCAATTTTCCATTTTGATTCACGACAGTATTCACCGCCCCAATCATCTGCGCAGCAGGTGTCACTTCATCTAAAAAAGGAATCACAGCCTGTTTATAAGGCATAGACAAATTGATTCCAAACATATTATAGCGGCGAATATTTTCAACAGTTGCTTTCAAGTCATCCTGTGAGATTTCCCAAGCCACATAAACTCCATTAACACCCGTTTGCTCAAACGCTGCATTATGGATAAAAGGAGAAATACTGTGTTTGATTGGGTTGGCGACAACCGCCGCTAAACGAGTATAGCCGTCAATTTTCATTCAAAATCTCCTGAATTTGCTTCATATTGGCAAGAGAAATTTGACCTGGTGCACTGGATTCATCCAAGCTTGCAAACGACCAGCTTGAGCCTGTCAAATCTGCTGTTATCCGCGAAATCTTTCCAATTTGTCCCATGGAAATCGTTACAAAATCTTGATTTGGATTTAAAGTTTTAAAACCACGCGTATAGTTCATCAAGTCTAGTACATCTTGCTCGCTGCGCGCCATAACAGAAACTTTCACCACTTTTGGTGTCAAACTGGTCAATTCAGATAAAATTTCCATCATGTTTTCAGGCGTTTCTTCAAAATTATGATAGCTCAAAACAAGATTTGGAAAATCCAACATTTCCTCAAATCTATTTTTGTGAGAAAAATATTCAAAATCAATATAATCCGGCTGATAAATCGTTGAAATTTCCTTGATGGTAGAAATATATTCATCATCCGTCAATTCAATATTTCCACCTTCGTCAATTGTTCTCAAAGTGAAAATCAATTCACGACCAGCAAATTTTTCAAAAATAGCAGGTGCAACAGTCAAAACCTCATCTTTTGCTAAAAAATCAGCACGCCATTCAATAATGTCCGCGTCATCATAACGCGAGCTATCAATATTCTGCGCTTCCTCTAAATTTTTCGGCATCACTGATACGACTAATTTCATTTGTCCACCTTAATGGTAAATACCTTGAGGTAATTACTTCTTTCATCTTTTTTATTATAAGTAAAATCTGCTGGCAAACCGTATTCTTTCAAATAACGGTGCTTGCTTCCTGCAAAACCTTTTTCAATTTCTTTTTTAAACTTAGTACGTGAAACATTCGCAGCATTTGTACTAGCAATGATAATCCCTTGGGGATTTAAAATTTCCAAAGACTGAGCAATCAACTTATGATAATCCTTCGCCACAGAAAAAGTTTGTTTTTTATTTCTTGCAAAACTCGGCGGATCTAACACAATTACATCATAAGTCAAACCATGTCGTTTTGCATATTTGAAATAGTCAAACACATCCATTACAAAGAATGTATGGTTGCTTAAGTCAAGATTATTCTCTCTAAAATGTGCTTCCGACAATTCACGACTGCGTTTTGCCAAATCAACAGAGGTCGTCTGGCTGGCTTCTCCCATGGCTGCCGCAACCGAAAAAGCTGCCGTGTAGGAAAACATATTTAACAGCGACTTGCCAGCTGCTAGACCGTCTACCAAGCTACCACGTACCTCATGCTGATCGAGGAAAATTCCCGTCATCAATCCATCGTTTAAAAACACTTGATAGCGAACACCATTTTCTAAAATCGTGAAAAATGCTGGTGCTTCTTGCCCATACAAATGAGCGGATTCAACATTCAAACCCTTGAAACGAATTTTCTCATACGCTCCTGTAACTTCTGGAAAGACCTGTTGAAATGCTTGAACAATGGTATCTTTAATCTCGTAAACAAAGAGATTATACCAAGAAAAAACAGCATATTCTTGATACAAATCTATTGTCAACCCACCAAAACCATCTCCTTCTTGATTAAAAAGGCGGTAAGCTGTTGTCTCTTTTGATTGTTGATAAACTTGTCGCTTTTCTTTCGCAGATTGGAATAACTGACAGAAAAACGAGACATCTAAAGTTACTTTCTTCTGTGAGATAAACCAGCCGATACCCTTGTTTTGCTCTGATAAGTATGCGATACCTACAAAATTTCCTTTTGCATTTACCAGTTCTACAACTTGATGATGAAAAGAAAGTGAAGGAAAATCTTGTTTTTCTAAAACAAATCGTCCTTTTTTTATGTTTTCTTCAGTATAAGAAGGAATCGTAAGCTGTTTCATAAGCTCTATTATATCAAATGTTATGAATTTTCTCAAAAAAATGTACTACTTATTACAAAATGATTGCAAAAAATGTGTTCATATGTAAAAATTCTATTTATTCTCAATGGATAAAAATCCTTTCTCTGTTTTTTATCTAGCAAAAGAAAATGCAACATTTTAAATTACCAAATTAAATCAAAAATATGTTATACTTAGTAGTGAAAATTTTAGGAAATAAGACAAGGAAGTATATATTTGTGAAAACTATGACTAGGAAGATACTCAACTTCATGAGTACAAGACTAGGTTTTGTCTTGACCTTACTGACTCTTTATTGGCTTAAAACCATGTGGGCCTATTCTGTTGATTTTAATCTAGATATTCAAGGCGCTTATCAAGTCTTTCTCTCTATCATCAATCCTCTTCCATTAGGATTATTACTGATTGGGCTAGCACTTTATATTAAGAGAACCAAGGTTTTTTACATTCTTGCAGTTACGCTTTACATTTTATTATTTGTTTGGCTCATTTCAAATTCAATCTATTATCGCGAGTTTAGTGATTTTGTCACTGTTAATACCATGTTGGCTTCAAGTAGCGTTTCTGCTGGTCTAGGAGAAGCTGCTCTTGAGTTATTTAGACCTGGAGATTTGATTTACATCATTGATTTTCCAATCTTAGGTTTTCTTTTCTATAAGAAATGGATTCGTTTGGATGATCGGTCGTTCAACAAGCGAGCTAGCTTTGCTATTACTGCTCTATCTAGTATGCTCTTTTCAGCCAACCTCTTTTTAGCGGAAGTTGACCGCCCAGAGTTATTGACACGCGGCTTCTCTAATTATTATGTTGTCCGCGCCCTAGGGTTGCCAGCATTTCTTGGCTATAGTGCTAATCAGACTTATAGCGCCAACAAAGAACGCTCTAAAGCAAGTGCTGAAGATTTGAAACCAGTTGAAGAATACGTCAAGTCACACTATGCCGAGCCAAATAAAGAGTATTACGGAATTGCTAAAGGTAGAAATGTCATCTATCTTCATTTAGAAAGTTTCCAACAATTCCTGATTGGCTATAAATTAAAGTCTGATGGCAAAGAATACGAAGTAACACCTTTCCTCAACTCACTATATCATTCCAACTCAACTTTTGCTTTTTCTAATATCTTTAATCAAGTAAAAGCCGGAAAAACATCTGATGCAGAAACCATGCTAGAAACTGGTTTGTTTGGTCTCAATCAGGGTTCCTTTATGGTAAACTATGGCGGAACAAACACGCAACAAGCTGCTCCGTATATTCTCTCAAAAAATGGATATAATTCTAGTGCCGTTTTCCACGGAAATGCTGGTAGCTTCTGGAATCGAAACACCACTTACAAACAATGGGGATATAACTATTTCTTCGATTCTTCTTACTTCTCTAAGCAAGACAAAACAAATTCATTCCAATACGGTCTGAACGATAAGATTATGTTCAAAGATTCTATTAAATATCTTGAACATTTACAACAACCATTTTATGCAAAATACATCACCGTTTCTAATCACTATCCTTATACAACTAGCTTGATTGGAGACGAGATTGGTTTTCCACTTGCTTCAACCAAGGATGAAACAATCAATGGTTATTTTGCAACGGCCAATTATCTAGATTCTGCCGTTAAATCATTCTTTGACTACTTAAAAGCGTCTGGTCTTTATGAGAATTCAATCATCGTTCTTTATGGTGACCACTACGGTATCTCTAATTCACGGAATCCTTCGCTGGCGCCATTACTAGGCAAAAATTCTGAAACTTGGTCTAGCTATGACAATGCTATGCTGCAAAGAGTTCCTTATATGGTTGTTATTCCTGGCATGACAAAAGGAAAAGTCGTTAATACCTATGGCGGACAAGTTGACCTCTTGCCTACTTTAGAACATTTGCTCGGTATTGATTCTAAACAATACCTACAAGTCGGACAAGATTTACTCTCTCCAAAACATCAGCAAACCGTTGCCTTTCGTTCATCAAACTATTTTGTAACTCCTAAGTATACTAGCTACAGTGGACGTACTTACTACACAGAAACAGGAGAAGAAATTACCAATCCAGATGAAACAACTAAGGCAGAATTGGAAAAAATCCGCAATACAACCAATGAGCAGTTGAAAATGAGTGACCTGATTCAAACCGGAGACTTGCTTCGCTTCTATACTGGAAATGATTTAGGAAAAGTGAACCCTAAGGATTATTCTTACACTAATTCACTTAAATCATTATTATCTATTGAAAAGAAAAAAGGTGATGAATCTACAAGTCTTTATAGCAAACGAGGTGGTAATTCAACTGTTGATCTGTTTAATTCCCCAAGCTATCGTGCTCTTCACCCTGAACAATTTGAATCAACAAGTAGCGGTTCCTCCTCATCAACAGAAGAATCCAGCTCTTCTTCTAAATAACCAAAAATCCCATACAAGTAAAATGAACTGTATGGGATTTTATAATGAAACAAAACACTTAATTTAGCAATATTTTGATGACTTGATTAACCCGATCAAAGTAAAACTGCTCTTCGTCATAAGTAATGCCTGTTGCTTGCGCCAACAAAATCAATATTTCCATAAAAAATTGAGAAGAAAAACCTGTAGTGGAATGCAATTCTTCTTCATCAAAATGTTTAATCAAATGCGCCAATGGGTTCCGAACGGATTTCTCCAACTTTCGTAATTCTTTGACCATGATTTTAACTTGCTCTGGTAAATCCAACAGTAAAATCAAGCTAGCCAGACTAGAAGAATGAACTGGACTTTCAGCATGAAAAGTGCTCAAAATGGGGTGTCCTGTATTTTTCATCTTTTCAAAATTCCAACGATCGTAACTCGCTTCTCTAGAATTATGAATGTAAGATTCAATATCAGGAATTTCTTGCTTAATCAAACGCATAAAAATCCGATAAATCGCCGGACTAACAGCACGAATAAAGTCAATCACTTGTTCGTTTTTGAGCTTTGCTTCTAAGTCATATAGGTAATTCGCTAATTGCTCATCTTCCTCAGAATCATGACAAAAAAGTTGAAAATCATTTCTAATTTTCAACTGATATTCCATAGCAGGGTGAATATTCAACTCTCTCCGCTCTGCCATGATATACAAAAGTTCAACTAGCTTTGATTCTGCATCGTTCAGTCTTTGAGCCAATTTATAGGCATGAGCATAATCATAGCGAGAAATAGCGTAAATTATCTCTTCTTTGACGTCTAAATTTTCAATCATGATTCTGAAATAAGCGTTTCTAAACCGACTTTCATCATATCTGTAAAAGTCGTTTGTCGTTCTTCCGCTGTTGTGTCTTCATCTGGATGAACTAAACTATCTGAAATGGTCATAATGCCAAGTGCTTCGACATTATATTGAGCAGCTAGATAGTAAAGAGCTGCCGCTTCCATTTCCACAGCCAGAACTCCCATTTTACCAAGTTCGATATTTTTTTCACCATAGTTGGAGTAGAAAACATCTGATGATAAGACACTTCCAACATGCGTAGTCATACCAAAATCCTTGGCAAGGTGATAAGCCTTATCTAAAAGACGAAAACTTGCAATTTGCGGAAAGTCATATTGAGGCCAATCATTACGAATGATATTTGAGTTTGTCGCTGCTGCTTGCGCTAATACCAATTCACGTACGTGAACGTCTTTATTCAAGGAACCAGCCGTTCCTACACGAATTAAACGTTTCACGCCGTAGTTCACAATCAATTCATGAGCATAGATCGAAATAGACGGAATTCCCATTCCAGTTCCCATAACACTAACACGATGCCCCTTATAAGTCCCTGTATAACCAAACATGTTGCGAACTTCATTAAAACATACAGCATCTTCTAAAAAGTTTTCGGCAATAAATTTGGCACGGAGTGGGTCTCCAGGTAGTAAAATTTTATCGGCAATTTCGCCTTGTTTTGCTGCAATATGGATTGACATAAGTAAGATACCAAGCCCGTCAAAAACCCAAACTGAAAAGTACAAGCGCTAAAAAACTTTTCTTAGGAGCTTATTCTTCTCAAAAAGGATTTCGTGCAGGTTTCATTCCTTTCGTTTTTAGTTGAGTTCAGAAAGAGATATGATTGTAAGCTCAATCTTCGACTCTTTTTACATTTATGTTTTTTATAATTCTGCAAGGATTGCTTTTACAAGTCCTTTGAAATCTTCTTTGATTCGTTCAGTCACTTCCACCACTTCTTCATGGTTTAGCTCGCTTTGGAAACCAGCTGCAAAGTTTGTAATAGCTGAAATTCCCAATACTTTCAGGCCTGAGTGGGCTGCCACAATTACTTCTGGAACAGTTGACATACCAACAGCACTTGCACCTAAGGTTTGGAAAGCGCGGATTTCAGCTGGCGTTTCATAGGTTGGACCGGTAACACCCAGATAAACTCCTTCTTTCAAGTCAACACCTAATTTTTCGGCTACAGCATGCGCTTTTTCACGATAAACTTTTGTATAAGCATCAGACATATCTGGGAAGCGTGGTCCAAATTCGTCCAAATTCGCTCCAATTAGAGGATTTTGTCCAGTTAAATTGATATGATCTGAAATAGCCATTAAAGTGCCAGGACCATATTCAACCCCTCCGGCAGCATTTGTGACAATGACACCTTCACAACCTAGTGCTCTCATCACACGAACAGGGAATGTCACCACTTCCATCGGATTTCCTTCGTAAAAATGAAAACGTCCTTGCAAAGCCAGTACTTTCCGACCTGCTAAATCGCCATAAACCAATTTACCAGCATGCCCCACCACTGTTGAGCGACCCCAATTTGGAATGCCTGCATAGTCAATGCTGACAGCATTTTCAATCTCACCAGCTAATTCTCCCAAACCAGAACCGAGAATCAAACCAAATTCTGGTGCGGTCATTCCTTTGTCTTTTAAAAACTGTGCTGTTTCGTTAACTTTATCCATTAAAGTCATATTTTTATCCTTTTTTATCTTTTTTAATTTTCACTCGAAAAATGTTGAATGGCACAATCATGTCCCACTCTCAAGAGCATATTCTAATCTTTCCTGTTCTTTTTGAACAGCACTTAATGCAGTACCAATTCGGACTGAATCCATGACAATGACATGAATATAATTGTATGTGACATAAAATTCTACTCTCCTTTTGATTTGGTTGATTTTAAAATTTGCACGCCATTTCTTCCAGCAACAATGACCATATCCACCATTTGATTAAAGAGTCCATGTTCCACAACGCCAACTACATGATCTAGCTTTTGCCCAAATTCGACTGGATTTTCAATCACGCCTAAGTCAAGATCAATAATGAAATTCTGCATATCCGTGACATAGCGCTGCCCATTTTTTTCACGAAATAACGGTTTATAGCCTGCATGTTCAAAACGACGGAAAAGCTGTTCTGCTCCGTATTGTACGACTTCTACCGGTAATTTGAAAGCACCTAGTTTACCAACCATTTTACTTTCATCAACTACCCAAATGTAGGTTTTGGTTGGAGTTGCAACAACTTTTTCCATAAGCAGAGCGCCGCCACCGCCTTTGATACCGTTGAAGTCAGTATCCACCTCATCAGCTCCGTCAACGGTCACGTCTACTTCATCTACTTCATCAATTGATTTCAAAGGAATACCTAAACGCCGAGCTTGTTCACTCGTTGTGCTTGAAGTTGTAACTGCTGTTATTTTCAGTCCTTCTTCCTTGATACGCCGTCCAACTTCTTCCACAAAATAATAGGCAGTCGAACCCGTTCCTAAACCAACTACCATACCGTCTTTCACATATTCTGCAGCTTTGATTCCTGCCATTTTTTTGAGGTTCTCCATTTTTGCTCCTTTATTCAATCTGCTTCTAGTATACCATGATTTGCCAACTTTAGCACCCAAAAAATGAAACCACTTTCTTTTTAAATGATCCCTTTTTTACAAACATTCTAAAATCCGAATATTCTATTTTTCTTGATTATAAAACACCAAAAATTCCAGATTTTCTTTGCTATAATTTGATATATCAAATGAATAAACGAATGATATTTGAAGCTTTCTTAAAATTTATTTTATTGTATTAAAAAGAGATGATGAATTTATTTGAACAAAAACAGCATGTAAAAATCTTGCGACGAACCTTGTTTTGCGTTACAATGAATATAGATTGCATAAACACATTATAAGGATTAAATTGATGATAACCAAAGAATTTGATACGATTGCTGCCATTTCTACCCCTCTTGGTGAAGGAGCTATCGGCATTGTTAGACTGAGCGGGACGAACAGCTTTGCCATTGCTCAAAAAATCTTCAAAGGAAAAGATCTGAGTACCGTTGCCAGTCACACACTAAATTATGGGCACATTATTGACCCAGAAAAAAACGAAATCTTAGATGAAGTTATGATTGGAGCTATGCGTTCTCCTAAAACCTTCACGCGCGAAGACGTGATTGAGATTAACACCCACGGTGGAATCGCTGTGACCAACGAAATTCTCCAATTAGCTATTCGAGAAGGTGCTAGAATGGCGGAACCTGGTGAATTTACCAAGCGAGCCTTTCTCAATGGACGTGTGGATTTGACGCAAGCAGAGGCTATTATGGACATTATTCGGGCAAAAACGGACAAAGCCATGAATATCGCCGTCAAACAACTGGACGGCTCTCTGTCCGACCTCATCAATAATACACGTCAGGAAATTCTTAACACACTAGCTCAAGTCGAGGTCAATATTGACTATCCAGAATACGACGATGTTGAGGAAATGACTACCAAACTGTTGCGTGAAAAAACAGCTGAATTTGAAAAACTGCTGACCCAACTTTTAAAAACAGCTCGCCGCGGTAAGATTCTACGCGAAGGAATTTCGACTGCTATTATTGGTCGCCCTAATGTCGGAAAATCTAGTCTCCTTAACAACTTGCTCCGTGAAGATAAGGCTATTGTAACGGACATTGCTGGAACCACTCGCGATGTCATTGAAGAATATGTCAACATCAACGGAGTGCCACTCAAGTTGATTGATACTGCGGGTATTCGTGATACAGATGATATTGTCGAACAAATCGGAGTAGAACGTTCCAAAAAAGTGCTCCAAGACGCTGACCTTGTGCTTCTTGTGCTGAATGCAAGCGAGCCATTGACAGAACAAGACCGCAAACTGTTAGAAATCAGTCAAGACACCAACCGTATCTTGCTGCTCAATAAAACCGACTTAGAAGAAAAGATTGAAGTTGACCAGCTTCCCGATGACTTTATCAAGATTTCTGTTCTTCAAAATCAAAATATTGATAAAATCGAAGAACGAATCAACCAACTTTTCTTTGAAAATGCAGGCATTGTAGAACAAGACGCTACTTATCTCTCTAACGCTCGCCATATTTCTCTGATTGAAAAAGCTGTCGAAAGTCTCCAAGCTGTCAATGAGGGACTGGATTTAGGAATGCCTGTTGACTTAGTGCAAGTAGATCTGACTCGGACCTGGGAAATCCTTGGTGAAATAACAGGTGACGCCGCTCCTGATGAACTCATTAGCCAACTTTTCAGCCAATTTTGTTTGGGAAAATAATAGTAAACAAATTCGAACAAAAACAAGTAAGCTCTATGATTTCTATAGGAATAACCTTAGAAATCATAGAGCTTCTTACTTTTCATCAAAAAGAGAATAAGACAGAACTAAACATTTAAAATTTTTAGTTCGTAGTTTCAGCCTTTCATTACTAAACCGATAAAATGGCAGAAACTTCGTTCTCACAGAGCAGACACAACATTACGATCTAATTGTCATGAACGGAGAACCTTCTGTATTATCAGTTGGATCCAAACTCCGTACTCTAAATAAATAATCTACTGAATAATAGCCATTATTATTAGCATTATACGGATCCATTACGTAAGTCATTCCGTTGTTATAGCCCCTCATGACTAGCTCATGCGTAACAGGATAATTTGCAAATATACTGGTTCCTACTGCACCAAGCACATGGTGTCCCATAGCAAGTGCTTCTCGCACAGCTGCAGTTGACCCTAAAGTCTCTGTTTTTAGGCCCCAATGCCGTGCTGCTAATACAATTCCGTGGCTCGTTGTTCCGTAACTTCTCTTATTAAATTCATTCGTAGAGTGATAGAGATAATCGGCCACAGTCGTTGGCAAGACAGTCTGTCCTGTAATACCAGAAATTGCTATAGCGACTGTCGTTGGAACGCAGCCTGTTGCAGCAAACGTATAGCCACCATAAGTTCGTCTTGCCCAACGACTATCACGTTGAGAATAATATGGTGTCGGATAAGACGTTTTAGAAACTTGTACTGTGGTGCCCGCCACTCCAACGAGTTTACCATTGTTTTGAATGTAATACAAATGAATATTGTATTCTCCGGTTGAGTTCTTATGGTCACTCGCTTTCACAGTTATCTTATAGGTACCGTCTGATCGTTTCGCAGCAGTGTACCAAATGATGTCATCTTGACCATTCACACTAGACCAAGTTGGCAATTTCACTTCACGAACACCATAAGGACTGGAAACATTAGACACTACCACGTCAAATGTTCCTGTTTTAGGATTATTATTTTGAATCGTGATTTTTCCAGTTGGTTTAAGGTTTTCCGCAGAAATTGTCACATTGGTTGATGTACCGCCTACTCCAATTAATGTTCCATTGTTTTGAACATAGTACAAATGAATATAGTACAAACCGGTTGAATTCTTATGATCACTTGCTTTAATGAATGCCTTATAAGTTCCATTAGTTTGCTTTGTCGCTGTGTACCAGATAATGTCATCTTGACCATTGACATTAGACCAGGTCGGTAATTTCACTTCACGAACACCATCTGGACTGGAAACGCCTGAGACAATCACATCAAAAGTTCCTGCGTCAGGATTGTTATTCGCGATAGTCAAAGTACCTTTAGGATGCGCAATCGAAACCGTTGTCGTTGTTCCTGTTACTCCTATCAACTGATTATTTTCTTGGATATAATATACATGAATATTATACTCCCCAGTTGATTTTTTATGATCAGTCGCTTTAACTGTTACTTTGTAAGTTCCATTGGCTTGCTTCTTAGCAGTATACCAGATAATATCATCTTGACCACCGATGCTGGACCAAGTTGGAACTTTCACTTCACGAATGCCATAAGGACTAGAAACATTGGAAATAAGGACATCAAATGTTCCTGTGTCAGGATTATTATTAGCAATAGTCACTTTTCCTTGAGGTCGTCCAAATGAAAGCTCTGTAGTTGTTCCACCCACGCCAACCAATTTCCCATTATTTTGAATGTAATAAAGGTGAATATGATAGAGTCCTGTAGAAAATTTGTGATCTACTGCCCTTACTGTTACTTTATAGGTTCCATTAGTTTGCTTTGTCGCTGTGTACCAGATAATGTCATCTTGACCATTGACATTAGACCAGGTCGGTAATTTCACTTCACGAACACCATCTGGACTGGAAACGCCTGAGACAATCACATCAAAAGTTCCTGCGTCAGGATTGTTATTCGCGATAGTCAAAGTACCTTTAGGATGCGCAATCGAAACCGTTGTCGTTGTTCCTGTTACTCCTATCAACTGATTATTTTCTTGGATATAATATACATGAATATTATACTCCCCAGTTGATTTTTTATGATCAGTCGCTTTAACTGTTACTTTGTAAGTTCCATTGGCTTGCTTCTTAGCAGTATACCAGATAATATCATCTTGACCACCGATGCTGGACCAAGTTGGAACTTTCACTTCACGAATGCCATAAGGACTAGAAACATTGGAAATAAGGACATCAAATGTTCCTGTGTCAGGATTATTATTAGCAATAGTCACTTTTCCTTGAGGTCGTCCAAATGAAAGCTCTGTAGTTGTTCCACCCACGCCAACCAATTTCCCATTATTTTGAATGTAATAAAGGTGAATATGATAGAGTCCTGTAGAAAATTTGTGATCTACTGCCCTTACTGTTACTTTATAGGTTCCATTAGTTTGCTTTGTCGCTGTGTACCAGATAATGTCATCTTGACCATTGACATTAGACCAGGTCGGTAATTTCACTTCACGAACACCAT